>DBEWII010000107.1:0-7320 GCA_048384935.1 Collinsella aerofaciens
CAGAAGAAGTTGCGGGCATAGTTCGTGCCCTCGGTGGTTGGGTTGGTCGAGAAGATGTTGCGCTGGGCAATGGGGTCGACGACGCCCTCGGAAGCCTTGAACTCATCGGCGTACATAAGCCAAGCGATTACAGCGCCCACAAAGCCGCCGAGCATATCGGCAATCATGAAGGGGATGCAGCTGCTCCACGGCACCAGGCCTACGATGCACTGGGCAAGCACCATAGCCGGGTTCATGCACACGGCGCCGCCAAAGACAAACAGGCAGACCGAGATGCCAAAAGACCAGGTGGTGATGGCAAACATATGACCGGAGCCCTGATACTTGGTGCCCTTGAGCACGGTATCGCAGTGCACGCCCACGCCAAAGATGATCATGAGGGCCGTTGCGCCGAATTCGCAGAGGAGTTTGGTAAGCATAAAACCTTATCTTTCTTGTCGGTTATAAACGATTCGTTTAGGCCGCGTACTAGTGCTGAGCGACGACAACGCCCAGGCCATCGGGAATGACGGCCACCTTGGCATCGGCACCCTTCACCTCAAAGGCGAGCTTGAGCGCCTCCTCGATAGTGTTGACCGGCGTCATGTGCATATCCTTGAGCATCTGGTGATCGCACAGGTCGGTGACCATGATCACAGGGTGATGCGCCAGGATGCGGGCAAAAATCTGGCTCGTCCACTGGTCGGGCAGAGTCTCGTCCTTAGGACGGTCGATGCAGGCGCGCTCAAACTCTGCCGGATCGTTGTCGGCGATGTTGTGATAGAAGCCCTCGCCACCGTGACCGTCGGCGCAACCGGCGACATCGATGATCACACCGCCCTCGGGAAGCGTGGCCTCGGCAGAGCACATGCCCTTCACGGCCTGGTAGATGTTCTGGTCGAGCGGGTAGCCGCCGTTGGTGGTGATGGCGATCTCGCATTCGACGGGCTCAACGCCGGCAAGGCTCTTCACGAACTCGCAGCCGGCCTCGTGCGCCTTGTGAATGTCGCCGGCAAAGGAGCCGATGACCTCGTGCTTGCCGTTGAGCACCACGTTAAGCACAAAGGCAAGGTGAGCCATCTCGGCAGCGGCAAACATGTCCTCGCTCACGTGGTTGTGGCACAGGTTGCCGGCACGCGAATGGGAATCGTTCACAAACTGACCGTTATGGTTGTACATGATGGTCTTGTAGCTGGCGATGCCAGGCAGGACGGACTTGCGGCTACCAGAGAAACCAGCAAAGAAGTGCGGCTCAATAAAACCCTCGGCAAGCAGCAGATCGCAATCGGCAGCAATCTTGTTGATGATGCACTCGCCGCCAGAAGGCAGGGTGCCAATCTTTTTCATCATGCTGTCATCGGTCGCGACGTGCATAACGATTTCCTCGTTGGCAACGATCTCCTCGCCGTACTTGTTGACGAGCTCCTCGTGCGTCGACGGACGATGCATACCCGTAGCAACCAGAATGCGAACGCGCGCCTCAGGCGCAGCGGAATGGATGTGATGCAGCAGAATAGGCATCGTCACACGCGAGGGAACGGGGCGCGTATGGTCGGAGCTAATGATGACGATATCCTTCTTGCCAGCACAAAGCTCCTCGAGCGAAGGCGAGCCATAAGGGTTGGCAAGCGACTCCTCCACCAGCTCTTCCTGCGATTTTGTAGTCTTAAACTCGTTTTGATGACCTTCCATCACACCCGCGAAGTTCTTATCCTCGAGCTCCAGATGCAACGTCTTGTGGTCAAACGGCAGTTCACATTCAAACAATGACGAGCGCCCTCTTCCTTTCAACTGACACACTAGATAAACCGTTGGAAGGATACGCCGCTCACCGAAAAACACCACCGTCCACCGACTCATTAACACAACGTTCATATTTGCCCCATAACAAAACGGCCGCGATCCCAAACGGGACCGCAACCGCCTGTAAAAGACACAATAGACAGGATGACTTACGCAGCGCCGAGGCAAACATCTACCCCGAGATGTACGCACGTAAGCCATTTTGCATAAATGCGTTAATTAATTGCATAAAATGGTGCATGGATTTCAAACCGTACCAGGGTAGTACCCTCCGGAGCGTGCATTTTTGCGAGTATTCAGTATCGCGGGATAAGATTTTGGTGTCAAAAGCCTTTCAAAAAGTAGATAGTCCTCATGACTCGACCCATCTGAATAGCATGCGGCGAGAAACCAGCCATATATGAATATCACCAAAGCCCAATCGTCGTGCAAAAGCATCTACAGGGGCCGCAAACGTCACCCATAGCCTTATGCACCAATCTTTGGCTGCTGAAAACTCCTTTTTTTGCACGTCGCCCCAAGCACCACCCTCACCCAGCGGCTGATCCACCGAAAACCGAGGACGAAGGGGCTCGATGGGTTTCCCTCTGAATGCACTCCGCAGCACGAAGCCCTTTCCAAACGCGCGAAGCGCGCCATTATTCCCCCAGCAGTAATCCACTGAAGACCGGACATCGCAGGGCCCGCCATCAGTTTACTTTTAGGCACACTCCGCAGGACGCAAGAAGCCCTCGCCGCACTCCACGCTATGCGCGAAGCGCGCCTTATTCCCTTTAGCTTTAACCCCCGAAGACCGAGGACGAAGGGATCCGATGGGTTTCCCTCTGAATGCACTCCGCAGCACGAAGCCCCCTTATCCGCAGCTCCGAAGGAGCAGGATAAGGGGGCTTCAAGTGCGAGGACGCATTCAGAGGGAAACCCATCGGGTCCCGGTGAGAGCCACAGGGCTATCGATTACCCCGTGTTCTGCAAACCTGCCGAGACGCCGGTCACAGTCGAAAGAATCAGGCTCATGTACTCGGCCTTCTTCTCCTCGGCCATCTCGTCCTGGTTCATACGCACCTCGCGAAGAGCACGGACCTGGGCGATGGACAGAGCGTCGACGTAGGGGTTACGCACGCGAACGGCGCAACCGAGCACGCGGCGGCGCTGCAGTGGCCACTCGTCACCGACGATGGCAAGGACCCACTTACGCGTGAGCTGCATCTCGGTAAAGACCTTCTCGGACAGATCCTGGCGATCGCCCAGGTGCAGATACATCTTGGCGATGCGCTGATCGGTCTTAGCGATCGACATCTCGATGTTGTCGATAAAGGTGCGGAAGAACGGCCACTCCTGGTAGGCAGCCTTGAGCTGGTCAAGATCGCCCAGCTGCTCGCAGGCGGTACCCAGACCGTACCAAGCGGCCAGGTTAATGCGCGCCTGGCTCCAGCTGAAGATCCACGGGATGGTACGCAGGTCGTCGAGCGACTTGGCACCCAAGCCGCGCTTGGCCGGACGCGAGCCGATCGGCAGCAGACCGACCTCGGTCAGCGGCGTCACGGTCGAGAACCATGGCGTAAAGTCCTCGGTGTTCAGCAGGTCCAGATAGCGCTCGTGGCTTGCGGTGTTGAGCTTCTCGGCCATATCCCAGAACTTCTGCGTGGTCTCAGTGTTGGTCTTCTCGACACTCGGGGCCGACTGCAAAAGCGTTGCGGCGGCAACGGACTCAACATGGCGCTGAGCCAGCGTGCGGTTGCCATAACGGGCAAAGATGACCTCGCCCTGCTCGGTGAGCTTAAAGAAACAGTTGACCGAACCCTTGGGCTGCGCCAGCACGGCCTTGTTGGCCGGGCCGCCGCCACGGCCCACGGCACCGCCGCGACCGTGCATGAGCACCAGGTCGATATCGTTCTTCTCGGCCCACTTGGCAATGCGCTCCTGCGCGGAGTGCAGCGCGAGCATAGCCGTAGTAGGACCGGCATCCTTGGAGGAGTCGGAATAGCCCAGCATGACCTCCATGCGGCGGTTGGTCTGGGCAAGGCGCTTCTGCACCACGGGCAGCGTAAGCATCTGGTCGAGCACGTCGACACAGCCCTCGAGGTCCTCGAGCTGCTCGAACAGCGGGATCACGTCGAGCTCGGGAACGTCCTCCTCGTGTGCGAAGGACAGGTGGGCCAGCTCAAAGACGTCGGCCACATGCTGGGCGCTCTTGGTAAACGAGATGATGTAGCGGTGCGCCATCTTCTTGCCGTAGCGCTTTTGGATGGAGCCGATAGCGCGGAAGGTATCGATGACCTCGCGCGTCATGGGCTGCAGGTCGCCATGGATACCGTTCTCGTGGATATCCTTGAGGGCGCGGGCGTGCACCACGGAATGCTGACGGAACTCCATCTCGACCATATGGAAGCCGAAGGACTCGACCTGCCAGATGATGGTCTGGACCGGGCCGTAGGCGGCACGGACGGCACCGCAGGCAGCAAGCGAACGCTGGACGACGCGCAGGTCATCCAGGAACTCGTCGGCGCTGTGGTACATGGTGTCGGTGATGCGACGGACGGTGGCGTTCAGACGGTCGGCCATGACGAGCATGACGGCGCGATGCGGCTCGTGCTCGGAAATCAGCTCGGCGCGGGCCGTGTACTGGGTACTCATCTCGACCTGATGGTTCCACAGGTTGATGAGCTCGGCAGACGGCTTGCTGTAGGTGGCCTCGAGCGTGAGGTTGCGGCCGATGCGGCGGCACTTGTCCTCGAGCTTGAGCACCATGTGGGTAAAGTACTTGGCGGCGACCTCACGGCTCACCTTGGCGGTGACGTTGGGGTTACCGTCGCGGTCGGAACCGATCCAGCTGCCGGGATGGAAGAACGCCGGGCACAGCGGCGGCACGGTGCCGGCCTTGTCGCCCAGCACCCAGTCGTCAAAACGACGATAGATGACGGGGATAACGTCGAACAGCGTGTTATCAAAGATGTCGATGATGGTATCGGCTTCCTCGACCGGCGTGGGCTTCTTGAGCGCGATGGGGCTCGTACGCACCAGGGCGTCGATCTCCTGCAGCATATGGCGCTCGTTCTCCACCAGGTCGGAGCCGCCCAAACGCGGACGCTCCTCCAGCAGGTTGGAGATACGGCGAATCTTGCCCTCGACGGCCTTACGACGGGCCTCGGTGGGATGTGCGGTAAAGACAGGGTGGAACTCGAGCTTGCCGAGCAGCTCATTGGCACCCTCGACGCCCATCTCGTTTACCAACTGGTGATAGGCGACGGTGAGTTCGTTGGCGGGATCGACCTCGGTATCGGTCGATGCGCCGGCCTCGCGCTCGCGCAGCTGCGCCACACGGTAGTTCTCCTCCGACAGGTTTGCCAAGTGGAAGAAGCTCGTAAAGGCGCGAACGATGACCTGCTGCTTATCAAGCGGCAGGCTGTCAATCAGATCGACGACTTCGCGAAACGCCACGGCGGTGGGCTCGTCGGCAGTGGGCACGCCCTGTTCGTCAACGGACTCGTCGGCAGCGCGGCTACCGGGGTTGCCAGCATTGGCCACAATCTCGGCTGTCAAAATCTTGTCGAACAGGTCCGCGATCTCGGGATCATACTCGCTAAGCACACGGCGCTCCAGGCGCAAGAACAGCGCCAGATTGTCGCGCAGCTCCTCGGGGATCTCGATCTCGGCGAGACGCTCCCTGGACTCGGCATTCGAGCCGATTCGGTTAACGAGGCGGTTGACCACGGCAGCGACGCGCGCCGCGGCTTCGGGTACAGACTGGTTGCTTAGGTTCTCAGCCACGTTTCCTCCCATTCCTCCTTCTATGCACGTAACATGCGGTATTCATTATAGGCGCTTGAGAAATACTTTCGACACTGATTGCGCTTTACCACACAAAAGTATTTTCTGCATTGCAAGGGTTTTTGCTCTAAATGGTCGTATTTCTCGGTGGACGGCATACACAAACGGGGGCATTCCGCATAAATGCGAAACACCCCCGTAACAATCGCTCGTCGCGAGCGGGACATGTTAGCGGGTCCGCAGCTCAAAAATCATACGCTACAGACGCTCGCGAACCGCCTCGACGACGTTGGCCAGATCGACGAGAACCTCGTCATGGCTCTGCATGTCGCGCACCTTGACCTTGCCGGCGGCAAGCTCGTCGCCACCCAGAACCAGGATGAGCTTGGCGCCTACCTTATCGGCCTGCTTAAACTGGGCCTTGAGCGAACGGCCCTGATAGTCGGCCTCGGTCACGATGCCTGCGGCGCGAAGCTCCTGCGTAATGGCAAAGACGTTCTGGCGCAGTTCCTTGCCGGCATTGGCGACATAGACGCACGGGGCCTCATCGGCACCCAGATCGCTGCCAAAGGCCTGCAGGGCCAGCAGGGCGCGCTCAAAACCGACGGCAAAGCCGACGCCCGCCGTGGGCTTGCCACCCTCGAGCTCGACCAGGCCGTCGTAGCGGCCGCCGCCACCGATGGAGCCGACGCCGGCGCCGGGGGCCTCGACCTCAAAGACAGTACGGGTGTAGTAGTCCAGGCCGCGCACCAAGGTGGGATCCTCGACATACTCGATACCGGCGGCATCCAGATAGCGCTTGACCTGCTCGTAGTGCTCGCGGCACTCGTCGCACAGGTTGTCACCCATCAGCGGAGCCTCGGCCATGATCTCGCGGCAGTGGTCGTTCTTGCAGTCGAAGGCACGCAGCGGGTTGAGCTCGGCGCGCTCGCGGCACTCGTCGCACATCTCGTCGGCGTGATCGAGGATAAACTGCTTGACCTGCTCGCGATAGGCCGGACGACACTGGGCGTCACCCATCGAGTTGATGAGCAGACGAAGCTTGGAAAGATCGAAGCCCAGGCGCTTGTAGAACTCCATGAGCATGATGATGCACTCGGCGTCTGCCGCCGGATCGGGAGCGCCGAGCCACTCGATACCCACCTGGTGGAACTGGCGCAGGCGGCCCTTCTGGGGACGCTCGCCGCGGAACATGGCCTCGGCGTAGTACGCCTTAAACGGCGTGGAGCCCTGGGGCACCAGGTTGTTCTCGACGACGGCGCGCACCACGCCGGCCGTGCCCTCGGGGCGAAGTGCCAGGCGCTGCTTGGGCTTGAGCTTGGTATCGGTACCCTCGGTAAAGACGCGCTCCAGGTTGGCGCCGCTAAACACGCGGAACATCTCCTTGCGCACGACGTCGGTCGACTGGCCGATACCGTGGACAAACACGTCCACCTGCTCGATCGCGGGCGTCTCGATGGGTTTAAAACCAAACGGCTCGAACACGCCGGCCGCAATCTGCTGCATCTTTTGCCAGGCGCGCATCTCGGCGCCGATAAGGTCGCGGGTTCCCTCCGCCTTCTGTGCCTGCATGGGCAAACACCTTTCTTTTGTATCGCGTCATAGGTAACGGTCATTATACGGCACAAACACAAACAGCGGCGGCGCGTCTGACCGAACGAGGGTATGGGGACTCGTTCGGCCAGATGCGCCGCCGCTGTTTGCGATCCGCTTTCCTCCGTCCCCTTCGGATCACGCGACCCCTTGGGGACGGAGGAAAACGGATCATTT
>DBEWII010000108.1:0-8441 GCA_048384935.1 Collinsella aerofaciens
GATCGCCGGCGATCTTGCTGACGATAAGTTCGCGCTGTTCGTTGCCGGCGAGCCTCATATGCCCACGCTCGAGTTCCAGGGCGATGGCGCGCAGCCGGTCAAGAAGATTTGCTTTAAGCTGCTTGCAGATGCTTACTGGGAAGAGTAGCGCGCTGCTCGTGAGCTAGCGTGATTCCCCTTGGGGAGCGCGCTTGAGCCCCGCTGATCGCGGTTCCTTTGGGGATTGCGGTTGGCGGGGCTTTTTGTTGAGTAGGGGAGTTGCCGGCGGCGTTGTGCTTGGGTTGGCGCAAGAGCACTCAAAATCGACAACAAAAAAGCCGCCCGAAGGCGGCTATCTTGTGCAATGGAGCCAGCGACCGGGCTCGAACCGGTGACCCCCGCTTTACGAGAGCGGTGCTCTACCAACTGAGCTACGCTGGCGGCCATGTGGTGACGCAACTGGGACGTCAACGGCTGACTCTGATACGGGACATCGCAAATCCGCGCAAGTGCTCTGACGGCTTTTCTCATTTTAAATGCACTGATATTGGAGACGCGATGCCCGCGGCGTCCACTTGGTTCTTGACCTGCTGCGGAGATAGTGGCGTCGCCCGCCGATGCGCTCGCGCTGGTTAAGGGCGGGGTGCCCATAACTAGGATCAGCATCGGCCATATACAGGCAGGGGAGGGCAAGCGCCCTGTAACGCCTGCCGTTGCCATAGACGATACGGACATCGCCGTCCTTAAAGAGCTGCAAGCGCTTGGCGTGAAAATGGAAGTTCGCAATCTACCCAGTGACAAACCCGTCTCCATTAATGCTCTGCTGTATTAACGAGTCGTCGAACGCGTCGAGTCAGCCGTAAGAAAGTCTGGTTCGATTCTGGATATTTTCAGTCTTGGAAATAGGAAGGCAACAGATCTCTAATGCTCATCTAGGTGAATCCAAAGTAGATAAGCATTTGAAGAAATGCGATTGAAGCATAATGTAACTAGTATGAAATAGTGAATAGCTGGTACATACCACCTTTCAAATATAGAATCGTTAGAAACCTATAGTTAAAAAGTAATTTACCAGCGGGTTTATATTTTGTTCATTAAAGCCGTTCATCGTCATTTGGCTACCGTTTACGGACCACTTCAGATTCTGGCTACATAATTGCGTCAATGCGTCCATAATAGGCAAGGCGTTTAGCTGAGGATCAAGGAACCGGCATACGCGTCGCGGAGCACGAAGATCGGGAGTAGCATGCATTCGTTTAAGATCACCAATCAATTCCTACTCGATGATGAGCCGTTCACCATCTTGTCGGGGGCGATTCACTATATGCGTGTTCATCCGAGCGACTGGCACCACTCGCTCTATAACCTTAAGGCTCTTGGGTTTAATACGGTCGAAACGTATGTACCGTGGAATCTTCATGAGCCAAAGCCTGGCGTCTTCAATTTTTCTGGCTCAATCGATTTGGCGGCATTTCTTGATGAGGCAGCATCACTCGGTCTGTATGCAATTGTTCGGCCCTCTCCGTTTATTTGTGCAGAATGGGAATTTGGCGGCATGCCAGCATGGCTGCTGCGCCAACATGATATGAGACCGCGTAGCAGCGACCCCAAATTTCTTGCTCACGTTGCGCATTACTACGACCATCTCATGCCGATACTCGTTTCGCGTCAGATTGACAAGGGCGGAAACATCATCATGATGCAGGTTGAAAACGAGTATGGATCATATTGCGAGGATAAAGACTATCTTCGCGCGATTCGCCGCCTTATGGTCGAGCGTGGGGTTTCCGTTCCCCTTTGTACTTCCGATGGTCCGTGGCGCGGGTGCCTTCGTGCCGGTACGCTCATTGACGATGATGTGTTGTGCACTGGCAACTTTGGTTCTCATGCAAAGGAGAACTTTGAGGCTCTTTCTGCTTTTCACAAGGAGCATGGAAAACAATGGCCTCTTATGTGCATGGAGTTGTGGGACGGCTGGTTCAATCGCTATGGGGAGAACGTCATCAGACGCGATCCCGAAGATCTTGCCGCTTGCGTTCGCGAGGTGCTCGAGCTTGGAGGATCTTTAAACCTCTACATGTTTCATGGAGGCACCAACTTTGGATTTATGAACGGATGTTCTGCACGCCATACGCACGACCTGCACCAGGTGACATCATATGACTACGATGCCCCATTGGACGAACAGGGCAACCCGACCGAGAAATACTTCGCAATTCAAAGGACAGTTCACGAGCTGTTCCCCGATATCGCGCAAAGCAAGCCGTTAACAAAAAAGGCGTTTTCCATGCCCGATATTTCGGTGAGTGAGCGCGTAAGTCTCTTTAATGTGCTCGATATTCTTTCGGAGCCGATCGAAGCCCAATATCCTATGCCCATGGAAGAGATGGGTCAGTCGTATGGATATACGTTATATACCACGACTGTCGAGCGTGACCGTGCAGATGAAGAGCGTATTCGGGTTATTGACGCCCGCGACCGTGCACAGGTGTTTGTGAACGGTGACAAAGTGGCGACGCAGTATCAGGAGCACATCGGGGAAGATATTCACTGCGTTCTTCCCTGTGAACAAAACCGCCTGGATGTTCTGACCGAGGATATGGGTCGCGTCAATTATGGTCACAAATTGCTCGCTGATACGCAGCATAAGGGCATTAGGACAGGAGTTTGCGTTGATCTTCACTTCGTTACCGGTTGGGAGATGCGTTGTCTGCCACTCGATAACATCGATAATCTTGATTATTCCGCCGGCTGGGTAGAGGGGCAGCCTTCCTTTTACCGCGCAAAGTTTGATATATCTGAGCCGGCTGATACCTTTATCGACACTACGGGTTTTGGAAAGGGTGTGGCATTCGTAAACGGAACGAATGTCGGACGTTTTTGGGATAAGGGTCCCATCATGACGCTCTATGTTCCGCACGGTTTATTGCACCCTGGTACCAATGAGCTCGTTATGTTCGAAACAGAGGGCGTGTATGATGCGAAAATCTCCCTTCGCTCTGAGCCCGTTATCCGTACACTTGAACAAGAAGGAGTTGAGTAGAAATGATTGTAGGCGCACGAATCGACTTTCGCTTGATTCACGGACAGGTGGCAAACCTCTGGTCTAACGCCCGTCAGGTAAGCCGCTTCATGGTAGTTGACGACGAGGTATCGCAAGATGCTACCCAAAAGCAGGTTCTTCGCATGGCTTGCCCGGCAACTGTGAAGTTGTCCGTGCTTCCTGTCGACAAGGCCGCTGCCAACATCACTGCTGGCAAATATGATGCGCAACGTCTCTTTATTGTTGCGAAAAAGCCTGAGGTCTACGTTCGACTTTTGGAACAAGGTGTTAAGCTTGAGCAGCTCATCGTCGGTAATATGACGACAATGGAGCCGGTCAAGAAGCTGTCTCGCAACATTAGTTGCGACCAGGGGGACCTTGATGCATTTGCCAAACTCAAGGCCGATAATCTTCCTATTGTCATTCAGCTGACGCCGCAGGATAACCCAGAGGCTTTCACGCTCTAGTCGAATTAACGCTAGGCCGTGAAGGGGGATGCGCGGTTTATATAAGCGTATTGGTATTGTAGAAACTGTTACACCTTAAATAAGGAGTTAAACATGATTGCTTGGTGGCAGATTCTTCTGTTAACCCTGTATGCGGGTTATCAGATTCTGGATGAGCTGAACTGGTACACCTGTGCCGGCTCAGCCGTCTTCTCTGGTATGATTACCGGTTTGATTATGGGTGACCTACAGACTGGTCTGTTTATCGGCGGCAGCATGCAGCTCACCGTCCTGGGCGTTGGCACCTTTGGCGGCGCCTCTCGTATCGATGCCAACTCTGGCACTCTGGTCGCCACTGCCTTTGCCGTGAGCGCGGGCATGAATCCCGAGACGGCTCTTGCCGCCATCGGCGTACCTGTCGCTGCCATTCTCGTTTACACCGATATCGCCGGTCGTTTCGCCAACACGTTCTTCGGTCACTTGTGCGATGCCGATATCGAGAAGATGAACTGGGGCGCCTACAACGTACACTACTTGCTCGGTGCAGTTTCCTGGATGTTGTCCCGCATGATTCCGGTCTTCCTGGCTCTCGCATTTGGCCAGGGCTTGGTCGAGGGCATCACCACCGCCCTTAACGGCGACTTGAAGTGGCTGGGTGACGGTCTGTCTGTTGCTGGCGGTGCCTTGCCCGCCGTTGGCTTCGCCATCCTGCTCCGTTACCTGCCAGTCAAAAAGCACGTCGCCTACCTGCTGCTCGGCTTTGTAATCGCCGCCCTGTTTGGTACGGCCTTCACGAGCATCATTAACCTCAACACCAACATCGTCGCTGTGAACGCCGCGCTTGGTAAGGGCGCCGTGGATATGGTCGGTATGTTCAATAACATGTCGATGCTGGCGATCGCTATTATTGGCTTTGCTCTGTCTTTGCTGTACTACAAGAACAACCAGCGTCCCGTCGCTGCTGCTGGCGCTGCGGAGGGAGACGACGACGATGAGCTCTAATGAGAAACTCGCCAATGGCACCACTGGCTACAAGATTACCAAGGACGACCTTGCGCAGATCAACCGTCGTAACCTGCTTGGTTTCCAGGATGGTTGGAACTACGAGCGCATGCAACACTCTGGTTATCTCTGGATTATCCTGCCCACACTGCGTAAGCTGTACGGCGACGGCACGCCGGAGCTAAAGGAAGCCTGCCGCGCCCAGTGCGCACCGTTCTTCAACACCTCAAACTTCCTCAACACGATCATCACCGGTATCGATTTGGCGATCGAGGAAGAGGAGGGCATTGAGGGCCTCGAGGCTGTTGCCGGTCTCAAGACTGGTCTCATGGGACCGCTGGCTTCCATCGGCGATTCCATCTTCGGTTCGCTGCTCCCGACCATTTTCGGCGCCCTGGCTGCCAATATGGCCATGAACGGCAACCCCTTGGGTATCTTCATCTGGGTCGCCGTTAACATTCTTGTTGACTGGTTCCGCTGCAAGCAGACCCACATGGCCTATGAGCAGGGTATGAAGCTCGTCACCACCATGAGCGATCGCCTGAACGCGTTGACCGACGCGGCCTCCGTAATGGGTGTCTTTATGGTCGGTGCTCTGGTCGCAACCAATGTCGGTATCGTTATTGCAGCGAAGCCTGTTATCGGCGGCGTTACCGTTGACTTGCAGAACATCTGCAATATGATTTGCCCCAAGCTGGTTCCTGCCGCACTCGTCGGCTTCGTATACTGGCTCCTCGGAAAGAAGGGCATGACCTCGACGAAGGCCATCTTTATCGTCTTGGTTCTGTCCATTGCCTTGGGTGCATTCGGTATCATTTGCAAGGGCTAAGTACCCCATATTGTCACGGCATTTGAGCCTCAATTGAGACGTGGCGCACACCTCCAAGGCGACTTTATCGCCATATCCCCTGGAGTGTGCGCCTCTTTTGTTTTGTCGGACACCGCTGTTCATAGGCGGTTATGCAGTCATCGTGTTCGATTAATTCCTTAAGGCTGCCTTGAAGGGAATATAGTGCAATGCCATTTTGGATCGTCCTGTTCATTTGTGTTGTCGTGGCTTATTTCGCTGTGACCGAAGGAGCGAAAAAATACTTCGATATGAAATTGCAGGTATTGTTTAACTTGGGCTTATACCAAGATTGCATAGACCTGCTCGATCGCAAACTTGCGCGTATAGTAATGTCTACGTATAAGCAGTATTACCTGCGTTTCACGATCTATGAAGCTGCTGATATGGACGCATATGCAGATCGAATGCTGGACCACTTGCTGGAGATGTCGTGCAGCGATAAACAACGTCGACAGCTTGCGGTTCGCGCCTTTAATTTCTATATCAAGACGGGTGACCGGAAGCGGGCGGCGTCCATGTTGGAAGAGATGCGCCCCATCGTGTCGAAGGGCATTTTGGCGGACAGTCAATTGACCTACGACATAGTCTTTCGTCGTCGGCATGATAAGATCGATGAGATGGAAGCTATGCTGGATACGAACGACCTTGGGTTACGCGGAAAGCTCTATCTGCTGCTTTCATATCAATATGAGAGCAGCGGGAACAAGGGCGAAGCACTTAGATATCGCAACCTTGAAAAGCAGCTTAGAGACGCTCACAGACCTCCCACGATAAAACAAAATACTCACTAAACTTTAATGATGCAGTGGTCGTAGGAGCCCTTTTGAGGGGTTCTTTGGCTAGAGAAAGCGAACGGTAGAAAGGTAGATAGAATGATTGGATTTGTGCTAACTGGTCACGGTCAGTTTGCAACTGGTTTGAAAAGCGCTGTGGATATGGTTGCCGGCGAACAGCCTAATTTCGAGGTAGTTCCTTTTGCGGGCTCGGAGGCGGTTACTTTTGGTGATGATTTGCGAACCTGCATTGCCGAGATGCGTCAAGCTTGTGATGGCGTATTGGTGTTTGTTGATTTGCTTGGCGGTACTCCGTTCAATCAAGCTATCCCAATGACGACTGAGCTCGATAACGTGACCGTTGTCACCGGAACAAATCTGCCTATGTTGGTGGAGCTCGTTATGACGCGTGCGTTTGGAGATCCAACGCTTGATGAACTTGCCGAACGCGCACGGGTTGTTGGTCGTGAGGGAGTCGATCTCAAGAAACTCGAGATTGCTGACGTTGATGAAGACGATGAGATGTAGTGTCGCTATTAGCCCATTTATGGGACATGTTGATGCATTACCTGAAGGCTGAAGTATTGGTCAATTGCTAATTACGTGGAGAATATCATGACGTGCAAGAGGCACAGGCAACCGCTATACGATCAGCTCGTAGATATTCTGATCGAGAAAATTGATCATGAATATCAGCCAGGTGATTTGATTCCGTCCGAACGTGAACTTGCCGAACGTTACGGGCTATCGCGATCGACTGTCCGACTTGCAATTCAGGAACTTGAGTATCTTGGTCGGATTGTGCGAAAACAAGGTCGCGGTACGTTTGTTGCCGATCGACTAGCCCAAGCAACAAATCTTACCCAATCGTACAGTTTTACTGAACAGATGAAAGCGATGGGCCGGCTGCCAGAAACAACCATCTTAGAGTTCTGTGAAGTGGAAGCAGATAAAACGCTCTCGATGCAAATGGGGATTCGTTTGGGTGAAAAGGTATTAAAGCTCAAACGTTTACGGATGGCAGATGGTATACCTATGATGGTTGAGCGTAGCTATCTTCCAGCAAGGCTCTTTATTTCTCTCAAGCGTCCTTTACTCGAACAAAAGCCCCTTTACGATGTCATTGAGCGGGATTATCAGCAGAAAATTCGAGTAGCGGATGAGGAGTTCTCTGCGGGTATAGCACGTCCATGTGATGCTCGGCTTCTAGGTATTGGTGAAGGTGCGCCAGTTCTGGACATAGTCCGAACTACTCACAACACCCAAAATGATGTTGTCGAGTTCACGCTTTCGGTGGCTCGTGCGGACAAGTTTAAGTACAGGATTTCTCATTATCGAGATACTCTGTGATCGGATACGAGTGCTATCGAAAGAAAAACAGCCTATGACTACTACCCGATTTAACTTTTCAGATTAAGTCTTTATAGATCAGACAATTTAGTAAAGAAAGAGGTATTAGAAATGTTCGAGAAGAGTGTCGAGGAGCTCACCAAGCTCGGCGCCCAGATCACCACGGCCGAGATTGCCCAGCAGCCCGAGCTTTGGCGTGATACGCTCAACATCTATCGTGAGAACAAGGAGGCCATCGAGGCCTTCCTGGCCGAGGCTCGCGCTATGGGCGAGGGCCGTCTGTCCGTTGTCTTCACCGGTGCCGGTACGTCCGACTACGTTGGCGATACCTGCGCCCCGTACCTGCGTCACGCTGGCAACACTGATCTCTACGACTTTAAGCCCATCGCCACGACCGACATCGTGAGCGCCCCGCGCGACTTCCTGCGCGCCGAGGATCCCACGCTCGTGGTTTCCTTTGCCCGCTCCGGCAACAGCCCCGAGAGCCTTGCCGCCGTTGCCGTTGCCAAGGAGCTCGTCCACAACGTCAAGTTCCTCAACATCACCTGCGCTCCCGAGGGCAAGCTCGCCGTCGAGTCTGCCGATGATCCCAACGCGCTGACGCTGCTCATTCCGCGCGCCAACGACAAGGGCTTCGCCATGACCGGTTCTTATTCCTGCATGACCCTGCTCTCCACCCTTATTTTCGACACTGCCTCTGACGAGCAGAAGGCCGAGTGGGTCGAGACCATCGCCAAGATGGGCGAGGAGGTCATCTCCCGTGAGCCCGAGATTGCCGATTACCTGGCTGGCGACTTCAACCGTGTGACCTACCTGGGCTCCGGCTCCTTCGGTGGCCTTGCCCAGGAGAGCCAGCTCAAGATCCTCGAGCTCGCTCACGGTCTGGTCGCTACTTCCTACGACACCTCCATGGGCTATCGTCACGGACCTAAGTCCTTCGTCGACGATAAGACACTCGTCTTCGTGTTCGTCAACAACGACGCCTACACCCGTCAGTA
>DBEWII010000109.1:0-17763 GCA_048384935.1 Collinsella aerofaciens
TAACATCTAGCCGAGTTTTTGGGTCCTAGCTGTTACAGATTGAGACGAACAGGATTGCTCTTTCCGAAGAATCTAAATCTGTAACACGTAGCCCGCTTTTGACCGTCTACCTGTTACAAATCGAGACAGACGGAGTAGGACCTAACCCCGTATGTCCCTAACAGTCGAGCGTTCGACCAGCGTGCTCGGCACATGAATCGCCTCGATAGACGAGCTCTCTCCAATCGCCGCCTCAAACGCAAGCTTACCGACACCGCGCAAATCAAATCGCAGCGTCGTCAGCCGATTGTGAGGAACAAGTCCCTCGAGTGCGTCGTCGATACCAACCACGCTCACGTCGTCGGGCACGGACAGGCCCGCGTTCTCGAGCGCGGCGATAACGCCCAGCGCCATCTGGTCATTTGCCGCAAGCACGGCAGTCGGCGTCTGCGACCCGCCGGCAAGCACCTCGGCCGCAATCCGCTCGCCCATGGCGTACCCACTGTCCGCACTCCAATCGCCACGCAGCATCGGAGCGGCATCGACATGAGCACGACCCAGCGTATCGCGCCAACCGGCCTCACGAAAACGCGAGGAAATCGAGTTTTCCGGACCCGCCACAAACCGCATATTCGAGTGACCATGTTCCAGCAGATAATTGGTCAACAGCTCGCACGAACCATACTGGTCGGAGTCGATCGTCGTGCAGCGCGGATGCGCATACATGGACAGGATGACCGTTCGCACTCCCGGCTGGGGAACAAACTCCTCAAAATCGGGAGCCATGCGGTTCATGTTGAGAATCATGCCGTCGACGGGTCGCTCGACCATGCGGCGCGAGGCATCGGCAAGTGCATAGGGCTTGTCGCCGCCCATCTCGATCATAGTGACGGCAAAATCATGCTCGCGCGCCGCTTGCATGATACCCTCGAGCGTCGCCAGGTTACCGACACGTGTGATGTTGTACATGCACAGGCCAATAGAACGATACGACCCGCCGCGCAACGCCGCTCCAGCAAAATTGGGACGAAAGCCCAGCTCTTCCATGGCGGCCAGCACACGCTTGCGCGTCTTTTCCGTCACGTTGGGCATACCGTTGACCACGCGAGACACAGTCTGGCGGCTCACGCCAGCGAGCGCCGCAACCTCTGCCGCGCTCGCCGAACGACCATTCCTTGTCTGCTGATCCATGCCTTCCACGCTAACCTGCTTCCCAACTATTCCCCGCGCCCATGGCGCATCGTACATACATTGATAACGTGCTCATGATACCCGAGCCATATACCACAACATGAAAACTTCTGTCAATCAAAACCGCTTACCGAACAAATACAACCGTTCGCAGCTGTTTGAAGTTGTTTTGTTTCTATACATCCCAGCCGGATGTTAACGTGCTCATTGTCAAATGTTCACGTGCTATTTTGGTTCTAATCATTTTAAGATAGTGTTTATCGGGCTTTTTCACCGCTGAACGCTAACCAGGGAGCCTCCTGAGCGCAAACGCACAATATCGAACAGCGAGACGAGAGGATGTATGCATATGTCTTTGCTAAACCGCGTACAGCAGCTGCCGAAGGG
Organism: Collinsella aerofaciens; assembly: GCA_048384935.1. Lineage (GTDB taxonomy): Bacteria > Actinomycetota > Coriobacteriia > Coriobacteriales > Coriobacteriaceae > Collinsella > Collinsella aerofaciens_CH. The sequence continues at coordinate 1,558 of DBEWII010000109.1, forward strand.
CTTTGTTTGGGGCGCCGCAACCGCCGCGTACCAAACGGAAGGTTCCACGAAGGTGGCAGGCAAGGGTAAGACCATGTGGGACGATTACCTTGTCGCCCAGGGTCGCTTTTTGCCCGACCCGGCCAGTGATTTCTACAACCGCTACGAGGAGGATATCCGCCTTTCTGCCGAGCATGGACTCAACGCCATTCGTGTGTCCATCGCCTGGACCCGCATCTTCCCCAACGGCGACGATGCCGAACCCCTCGCCGAGGGCGTTAAGCACTACCACGAGCTGTTCGCCTGCTGCAAAAAGTATGGCGTCGAGCCCTATGTGTCCCTGCATCACTTTGACTCCCCCGCCGCCCTGTTCAACCAGGGCGACTGGCTCAACCGCAAGACCGTCGACGCCTATGTGCGCTATGCCGAGTTCTGCTTCCGCGAGTTCCGCGAGGTCAAGAATTGGTTCACCATCAACGAGCTCATCAGCCTCTCGCACTCCCAATACATCCAAGGCAACTTCCCGCCCAACCATCACTTTGATGTGACGAGCGGCATCCAGAGCCAGCACAACGAGCTCGTTGCCCACGCCCGCGCCGTCAACCTGTATAAGGATCTTGACGAGACCGAGCACCTGGGCGGACGCATTGGCATGGTCAACGTCCTGACGCCGGCATATCCTGCCACCGACTCGCCCGCCGACCAGCACGCCGCCGACCTGTACAACGCCTTCTACACCGACTTCATCATGGACGGCGCCTTCCTGGGTCACTACTCCGCGCGCACCCTCTCACTCATCAACGAGATTCTGCGTGCCAACAACGCCACGCTTACGGTTGAGGACAGCGACATGGAGGAGCTCGCCAAGGCGGCGCCCCGCAACGATATGTTCGGCCTCAACTACTATCAGTCGGCGTTTATCGCCGCCTACGATGGCGAGTCCACCAACAGCTTTAACGGCACCGGAGACAAGGGCACCTCGTGCTTTAAGTTTAAGGGCGTCGGGCAGCAGGTCGATATGCCGGGTATCCCCACCACCGACTGGGATTGGCTCATCTACCCGCAAGGCCTCTACGACACGCTCAAGCACATCAGCGCCACCTATCCCAACCTCCCCGTCATCTATATCACCGAAAACGGCCTGGGCCACAAGGACCCCGAGCCCGACGCAAACGGCATCGTCGCCGATCCCGAGCGCATCGACTTTGTCGACCAGCACATGGAGAAGGTGCTCCAGGCGCGCGCCGAGGGCGTCGACGTCCAGGGCTACTTTATCTGGAGCCTGCAGGACCAGTTCTCGTGGGCCAACGGCTATAACAAGCGCTACGGCCTGTTCTACATCGACTTCGACACGCAAAAACGCTACATCAAGCAGTCGGCACTCTGGTACAAGGAGCTCGCCGACACTATGGCGGACGCGCAGTAGCGCATCGCCTCGCTTTCCCCCGAGAAGGGAGCGGCCCTATGCGATACAAACCCAGCCGCTCCCCTCTCTCCCCCTGGGACCGACCCCGCCTGCACCCGGGCTTTTAGCAAGCGGGAGACCATATAGGTTTTCAACGTCCATGCCATTAAGATTTCATGCAAAGAGGAGCGTGAACTATGGAATCGATCGTTAAGTTCTTGGAGAAAGGTCAGCCGTACTTCGACAAGGTCTCTAAGAACATCTACCTTCAGGCCATTAAAGACGGCTTTTTGGCAGCAATGCCCATCATCCTGTCTTCTTCTGTCTTCCTGCTTATTTCGACCCTGCCGGGCGTTGTCGCCACGGTCGGCGGCTTTACGCTGCCCGACTGGTGGAACGTCGACGTCGTGAACTTCTGCAACAAGGTTTACAACTTCACGATGGGCGTCGTGGGCATCATGGTCGCCGGCACCACCGCAAGCGCGCTGACCGGCTCCAAGAACCGCCGCATGCCTGCCGGCAAGGCCATCAACGCCACGAGCACCATGGTCGCCGCCATGTGCGCTATGCTCATCTTGGCCGTTACCCAGACGAGTGCCAAGATCGACGGTGCCGATGTCTCGGTGTTCTTTACCGACAACATGGGCACCAAGGGCCTGCTGAGCTCCTTTGTCGCCGCATTTGCCACGGTCAACATCTATGCCTTCTGCATTAAGCGAGACATCACCATCAAGCTGCCCAAAGAAGTCCCCGGCGCCATCGCCCAGAACTTCCGCGACATCTTCGCCTTCAGCTTCTCCATCCTGTTTGTCGCCGTCATCGACGTTATCTGCCGCACCTGCTTGGCCGTCCCGTTTGCCAACGTCATCTCCACGCTGGTGAGCCCGCTGTTCGCCGCTGCCGATTCCTACGCCGGCCTCGCCCTCATCTGGTTCATGATCCCGCTGTTCTGGTTCATGGGCATCCACGGCCCCTCGGTCGTTAAGCCTGCCCTCAACGCCGCGCTGTTTGGCAACATCACCACCAACCTCGCCACGCTGCAGGCCGGCGGTCACCCCGCCCTCGCCCTGACCGAAAACTTCGGTAACTACATCGGCGAACTCGGCGGCACCGGCGCCACGTTCATTGTCCCGATCATCTTCCTGCTCTTTATGCGCTCCAAGCAGCTCAAGGCCGTCGGCAAAGCCTCTGTCGTACCCGTGATGTTCGCCGTCAACGAGCCGCTGCTGTTCGCCGCGCCCATCATCCTCAACCCGTACTTCCTGATCCCGTTCCTGTTTGCCCCCGTGGCCAACGTCCTCATTGGTAAGTTCTTCATCGACTTTTTGGGCATGAACGGCTTTATCTATGCCATGCCGTGGGCACTCCCCGGACCGATCGGCACCTTCATCGACACCAACTTCCAGCCGATCTCTCTGGTCCTGGCTGTCGTCCTGCTGGTCGTTGACTTCTTGATCTACTACCCGTTCTGCAAGGCCTACGACAACGTCCTGTGCAAGCAGGAGGCCGAGACCCTGGCCGAAGAAGAGGCCGAGGAGACCAAGGCCGTCAAGACCGCTGCCGCCCCCGCCGTTGAGGCTCCTGTTGTCGAGACCGCTTCTGCCACTGAGGCCTCCGCAGCTCCGTCCGCCCTTAAGGGCAAGGATCTGAGGGTTCTGGTTCTGTGCGCTGGCGCCGGCACCTCTGCACTGCTCGCCAACGCGCTTAAGGAAGGCGCCGACGAGCTGGGCATCGACATTACCGCCAACGCCGGTGCCTACGGCAGCCACTACGCCATCATGGACCAGTACAACGTCATCGTCCTGGCTCCGCAGGTTCGCACCTATTACAACGAGATGAAGGCCGACACCGACCGCCTGGGCATCACGCTGCTGTCGCCCAAGGGCAAACAGTACATCGACCTCACTAAGGATCCCAAGGGCGCCGTCGCCTGGATCGAGGAAAACCTCGAGGCATAAGACGCTGACACCACCTGCCGCTTGCAGACAATAAATGGCCCGTGCATCGATGTGTGATGCGCGGGCCATTTTGTTTAGACCGCACCCGTCCTCCTGTTCATCTCAATCTGTAACATCTAGCCGAGTTTTTCGGTCCTAGCTGTTACAGATCGAGATGAACGCACAGGCCAAGCCGAAAATCTCAATCTGTAACATGTAGACCACTTTTGACCGTCTAGCTGTTACAGATCGAGACAAACGGAATAAGCCGGACCGAATTGTCTAAATCTGTAACAATTAGCTGAGATTTTCGGCTCTACCTGTTACAGATTAAGATGAACAGGCCGAGCACGTCTACGCCCGCAGGTCCTTCACGCTGGAACGCTCGACCAACACGCCCGAGACGAGCGTACGGCTTCTGGAGCTCGGGGCTTCCAGACCTGCGACAACCTCGTTGAGCGCACGGATGCCCAGTTCGCGATGACGGAACTTCACCGACGTCAAAATCGAGTTGGGAATCGTCTTGTAGAGCTCATCGTCGAAGCCGATCACGGACACGTCGTCGGGCACACTCAGACCCTTGTCACGTAGAGCCATCATCACGCCGTTTGCCATGCAGTCGTTAGCAGAGAGGACCGCCGTGCAATCGGGCTTATCGGCAAGCACAAGGCCCGCGGCATAGCCACTATCCGCATTCCAATCACCTTGCAGAGGCTCGGGCGGCTCAATGCCACGTGCCTCGAGTGCCGCACGCCAACCTTTCATACGACACTGGCTCGTCAGCGACTCTTTCTTACCAGAGACGAAGTATACGTTCTTGTGCCCGCGATTTAAGAAGTACTCGCACGCCATGCGCGCACCACCCTCTTGATCGTCACTAACGGTAGAGCAGGTAGGATGCTCCATCGGCGTGATAATCACCGTCTTGAGGTCCTTCGGTGCCTCAAAGGTATCAAAGTCATCGACCATCTGGCGCAGGTTGAAGATCATGCCATCAACAGGCAGCTGCGACATCCTGCGCGCCGCTTCGGCAAGGGTCATCTTCTCCCCCGCGCGCTTCTTAATCATCGTGAGCGCGAAGCCGCGTTCTTCGGCGGCATCGGCGATACCGTCAATCATGTCCACAGCGCCGCCCGACAAGTGGAACATCACCACGCCGATGCACCCGTAACGGCCCAACTTGAGCGAACGCGCGGCATAGTTGGTTCGAAATCCGAGCGCCTCCATGGCCGAATGGACCTTATCGCGTGTCGACTCTCGCACGCTATCGGGCTCGTTGATCGCGCGCGACACCGTCTTGAGAGAAACACCCGCGGCAATCGCCACGTCGTTCATCGAAACGTTTTTCTTGTCCATCGTTGTCACTGCTTCTCCACTCGGTTCTCTATCGCTTGTTTTTTGCGTTCTAGCATACACCACCTGCCTGACTGATAAATCAACCGTTTACCGAACGATATCGACCACTCACCCGTATATCCTTGTTGCTCTTCCAAAAATGTCTTACGTTGTCATTAACGAAATGACAACGTTGTCATTTCACAATGCCTTCCTTAAGCAGGAAGGTTTCCGGGCAGTCCTGACCATCCATCGACGACCAGTTCCATCCACATGCATCGCGCATCAAGTAGCAAAGGAGCTCTATGGACGCCATCGTAAAGATGCTCGAAAAGCATCAACCGTTCTTCGAGAAGATCTCGAGGAACATCTACCTCCAGGCCATCAAGGACGGATTCCTTGGGTGCATGCCCATTGTCCTCACCTCTTCGATCTTCCTGCTGATTGCCACCCTTCCTGGCGTAGTTGGCATCACGCTGCCCCAGCCGCTCATCGACTGGTGCAACAAGCTGTACAACTTCACCATGGGCGTCATGGGCATCATGGTTGCCGGCACCACCGCCAAGAACTTCACGGCTTCCATGAACCGTCGCATGCCCGCCGGCAAGGTGCTCAACGACGGCTCCACCATGGTGGCCGCCCAGTGCAGCATGCTGCTGCTCGCTGTTACGCAGTTCACCACCAAGTTCGACGGCTCCGAGCTTTCGGTCTTCGATTGCACCAGCATGGGTACGCGCGGTCTGTTCTCGGCCTATATCGCCGCGTTCATTACCGTGTGGGTCTATAAGTTCTGCGTCTCGCGCGATCTGACCATTAAGCTGCCCAAGGAGGTTCCGGGCGCCATCGCTCAGAACTTCCGCGACATCATCCCCTTTGGCGGCGCTGTCATCATCTGCGGCATCATCGATGTTGTCGTGCGCAACCGCATGGGCGTTCCGTTCTCCGAGCTGCTCATCAAGCTGCTCTCCCCGCTCTTCACTGCGGCAGAAACCTATCCTGGCCTTATCCTTATCCAGGCAGCCACCGCGTTCTTCTGGTTCATCGGTGTCCATGGTCCTTCGATTGTCCAGCCGGGCATCGACCCCATCCGTCTTGCCAACCAGGCTGAGAACCTGCAGGTTCTGCTGGCCGGCGGCCACCCCGCCCACTCCCTCACCTTTAACATGTCGCTCGTGGGTGAGTTCGGCGGCACCGGCGCCACGTTCATCGTGCCGCTTCTGCTGATTCTCTTTATGAAGTCCAAGCAGCTCAAAGCCGTCGGTAAGGCCTCGATTGTTCCTGTTGCCTTCGCCGTCAACGAACCGCTGCTCTTTGGCGCGCCGATGATCCTTAACCCCTACATGCTCATCCCTTTTGTTGCCGCCGGCTGCGTCAATGTGAGTGTTGCCAAGTTCTTTATCGATAACGTGGGCATGAACGGCTTCTCCTTCGTGGTGCCTTGGGCTACTCCTGCCCCCATCGGCATCTTCATCACCACAAACTTCCAGCTTATCGCCCTGGTGTTTGTCGCAATCATCATCTTGCTGGACGCCATCATCTACCTGCCGTTCTTAAAGGCATACGATAAGTTGCTCTGTGACCAGGAGGCCGAGCGCGCCGCCGAGCTGGGTCTCGAGTCCGATGGTGCTGCCAGCACCCCTGCGCCCGTCATCGAGCCGACCGCCGCTGCCGCCGACAGCAAGCCTGTCGCCGATCAGCCCGAGCCCGCAGCCAACGCATCCGCTAAGAAGGATGTCGACGGTCTGAAGGTCCTCGTCCTGTGCGCCGGCGCCGGCACCTCTGCCATGCTTGCCAACGCCATCAAGGAAGGTGCTGCGCAGACCGGAGAGAACATCGCTTCCTCCGCAGGCGCCTATGGCCAGCACACTGCCATCATGGATCAGTACGACGTCATCGTGCTCGCTCCGCAGGTTCGTAGCTACTACAACGACATGAAGGCCGACACCGATCGTCTGGGCATTAAGCTGCTCGCTCCCCGCGGTAAGGAATATATCGACCTTACCCGCGACCCCGCTGGCGCCATCAAGTGGCTCCGCGAGAACCTCGACTAGTTCCTCCCTCTGTTGGTGCCCGGATCCCCAGTTCGGGCACCTCTCCCTATTCGTATCCCACAGAAAGGATGACTCATGACCAACCCCATGCAGTTCCCCGACGGCTTTGTGTTTGGCGGCGCCACCGCTGCTTACCAGGTTGAGGGCGAGACCCGCACGCACGGCAAGGGCAAAGTGCCCTGGGACGATTTCCTGGCGGCTCAGGGTCGCTTCTCCCCCGACCCCGCAAGCGATTTCTACAACAAGTACCCGGTCGATATCGACCTGTGCCAGCGCTTCGGCATCAACGGTATCCGTGTCTCCATCGCTTGGAGCCGTATCTTCCCCAACGGCACTGGTGAGATTAACCCCGAGGGTGTTGCCTTCTATCACGAGCTCTTTGCCACCTGCAATAAGGCCGGCGTTATCCCCTATGTCACGCTCGATCACTTTGATACACCTGAGGCCTTTTACCAGAACGGCGGCGAGGGCTTCCTGACGCGCACGACGATCGACGCCTTTGTCGAGTACGCCAAGTTCTGCTTTGCCGAGTTCACCGAGGTCAAGCACTGGTTTACCTTTAACGAGATTCCCGCAACCGCCGAGGGCAGCTTTATCGTCGGCAACTGGCCGCACGGCGAGAAGTACCGCCTGGACAAGGCCTTCCAGCTCATGCACAACATGATGGTGGCCCACGCCAAGGCTGTCGTCGCCTTCCATGAGGGCGGCTTTGAGGGCGAGATCGGCATTGTCCAGAACCTAGAGCCCAAGTATCCCCTCGACCCCAACAACGCCGCCGACTGCGAGGCAGCTCGCATGGCCGACGTCATCAACAACCGCTGGGTGCTCGACGCCACCTTCCGCGGCCACTATGCAGCCGACACCATGGAGGCTGCGACCAAGCTGGCCCATATCGCCGGCGGCGAGCTCGACGTCCGCGACGAGGACATCACCGCGCTGACCGCCGCGCTCCCCTACAACGATTGCCTGGGCGTCAACACCTACAAGTGCCAGTTCCTGCGTGCCGCCGAGGGCGAAAACGACATCAACCACAATGGCACCGGCGACAAGGGCTCCTCGCGCTGGTTCCTCAAGGGCGTGGGCGAGTCATGCGTGCGCGAAGGCGTACCCACCACCGATTGGGACTGGATCATCTATCCCGAGGGCCTGTACGATCTGCTGCTGCGCATTAAGAACGATTACCCCAACTACAAGAAGATCTACATCACCGAGAACGGCATGGGCTATAAGGACGACTTCGAGGACGGCTTTATCGACGACGCCCCTCGCATCGACTATATGCGCCAGCATCTCGCGTGGATCCTCAAGGCGATCGACGGCGGCGTAAACGTCGACGGTTACTTTGTGTGGTCGCTGCAGGACCAGTTCTCCTGGACCAACGGCTATAACAAGCGCTATGGCCTGTTCTACATCGACTTTGAGACCCAGAAGCGCTATCCCAAGGCGAGCGCGTACTGGTACAAGAACGTCGCGGAGACCAGCCTGCTCATGGCTTAACTTCTGCCACATACCCCCTGTCGGCCGCATGCGAATCCCTCCACGGGTTCGCATGCGGCCTTTTTGTTTTTGGTGAGCCCGAGCAGGCCGTTTGTCTCAATCTGTAACATCTAGCAGGGATTTTCAATCCTAACTGTTATAGATTTAGACGAACGGGTGGCCCGGGCCGAACAATCTCGATCTGTAACATGTAGACAACTTTTGACCGTCTAGATGTTACAGATCGAGACAATAAGATAGTCAAATCCGAACTTTCCAAGCAGTTATAAAGCATGGTTTCTAGTTTTCGGTATCACGAACATACTTTCGGTATCATTTAATGATATTATGATATCGAAAGTATGTTCGTGATACCGAAAGGAGCCGCATGCGCCAGTTCGATTACACCACAGTCCCAGCGGAACTCGAAGCAACTCCAATCACCAACCTCCTCCTCTCGATACGCGAGCATAAAGGCCGTCAGCTTGCTCTGAGTCAAGTCAAACCCGAGCTTCTATCGTCCCTAATGGAGGAGGCTAAGATCCAAAGCACCCGGTCCTCCAACGGACTTGAAGGAATTGTTACCACCCAAAAAAGACTCAAAGCGATCATGGCGTATTCCGCCAAGCCAAGCTCCCGCGCAGAGGAAGAAATTGCTGGATACCGAGATGTGCTGTCGCTTATTCACGAGCAACACGATTCCATTCCCGTAACGCCATCGGTCATTCTGCAGTTGCATCGTGACCTCATGGCGCACACGGCAATCTCGTATGGAGGCCATTGGAAAGATAGCGATAACGAAATCGTCTCCATTGACGATCAAGGAAATCGATTTGTGCGCTTTAGGCCCCCTTCGGCCCTAGCAACCCCGGGACTTATTAAAGAAGCCTGCCAGTCCCTCAACGATGCTTTATCTCGCCAAGTTTGCGATCCCCTCCTTATATCGCTCCGCTTTATCTTCGATTTTGTTAGCATTCATCCCTTCAACGATGGCAATGGCAGGATGAGCCGGCTCCTTACAACGCTGCTGCTCGAAAAGACTGGATACGACGTTGCGCGTTACATCAGCATCGAACGACTTATTGAAGACAACAAAGCGCTTTACTACAACGCTCTCGCTGCAAGCTCCACTGGATGGAATGAAAATCAAAACACCGAAGTACCCTTTATCCGTTTCATGCTCGGAACAACCCTGGCCGCCTACCGACAGCTCGAGCAGCGTACCTTAATTGAATCAAGCACTCGTCCCATGTCGAAGCAAGCGCGCATCGCCGTTCTATTTCAACAGAGACCCGGCGTCATTAAGAAATCCGACATCCGATCCAACTGCACCGATATCAGCGAGGTCACCGTTAAACGAACCCTCGGTCAGCTTGTTAGTTGCAGCGCAATCGAAAAAACAGGAGCGGGTCGTTCGACAGGCTACATACTCAAAGACGTCCATGCTCTAGAACTATTCTTGCAATCCACAATACCCGATAGCGAGGCCGCAATAACAAAAGAGGCTCCAAAGGATAAGCTCCTTGAACGTATAAACCACGCCGAGGATGAAAGCAAAGAGGGGCTCTATGAAGACTATGATTCATTCTCAAGGGACATAAAGACGAAATACGGAGTCTAGTCATATCTCAGAATAGCCTCATCCTTGTTGCTCAAAGTTATTTGCGCGTCATTGTAAAGCGGTACCCCCGCGCCGGCAGGGGGGCAGATGTATCGCCTGCCGATCCTGCTGGAGTCGGCAATCAGATAGCGCGTATCGACCTTGCTAAAGGTGAGCTGCTGGATGCGGCCCTCGTCCATGTTGGACGTGGACACGTCGCCGTCCAGAATACCGTTGGCGCCGATAAACGCCGCATCGATGCCCAGCGCGCGCAGGGTATCCTCGGCCGTGGGCCCCACAAAGGCGGCGGTGCGGCGGCGGTACATGCCGCCCACCAGGCACAGCTCGCAATCCTCGCGCGCCTCGAGCAGGCTAAAGGCCGAAAGCGAATTGGTCACATAGATGAAAGTCAGCTTGTCGGTGACTCGGAGAGCGCCAATGCGATCTCACGACGGTTGCGCGCATTGTCTCAATTAGATACTCAACGAAATACGGCCCCGCAGCTCAATAAGCTGCGGGGCCGTACTATACACCGACGAATCAACGACGGAGTGCATCCACTATTTAGCCAGCTCCTGAACGATCCAGTCAATTGCACCTTCGGGATCGTTGGTAAGGTCGATATACTCCTTGCCCCTTGTGGTGAGCAGTTTTATTCCAAGGCGATCGGTATCGGCCTTCATAGCGTCATAGTACATGCGTGCCTGGGGCGCCAGAACAATCACGTTGTACTGATCCATCGTCTCATAGTGGCTTCCGTACGCACCGGACTGAGAAACCAGATCAATACCCTTAGCAGCGGCACCTTCGCGAAGAGCATTTGCCAAGAGAGTCGAAGTGCCGGCACCCTGGCAAAGCACGAGCACGCGGATCTGCTCCGCCTTGTCCTTTACCGCCTCGAGAGCTTTTGCGACATTTTCCTGTGCGGCAATAGCATCTGCATCCGAGTTTCCTGCAGTCTCCTTTGCAGACTCTTCCAAACAAAGCTGATGGTCATACGCCTTGCAGAACGGATAGTAAATCACAAAGTCAACGACCAACAGCACTGCCATCAATACGAGAGAACGCAGATCGAGACCCGTGGTGAGGAATGCACCGATTGGCCCGGGAAGCGCCCACGGCATGGTATACATGGGGGCGTTCATTCCAATGACGTCAATGAAGAACTTACCGATTATGGCGTTGACCATAGGAGCCACTAGGAAGGGCACGAACATATAGGGATTGAGAACAATCGGCATACCGAAGATAACGGGCTCGTTAACTCCAAAAATCACCGGGATAATCGATGCCTTGCCCATGGCTTTAAGCTGCTTGGAGCGCATAAACATGATCAGGATAATAGGAACGATGAACGTGCAGCCAGAACCGCCCAGACCGCCGATGAAGCTTGTAAAGTCCTGCGTGAGAGCAATTGACGGGTGTCCACCTGCTTGGAAAACCTCAAGATTGGTAACGGTATTGCCGTAGAGCGCAGCATTGATCGGACTCATGACAACCGAAGCACCGTGGATACCCATAAATTGGAAAAGTGCGACCGCGCCTTCGATAAGCGCCATGCCAGGATAGGTGTCGACCGCGGAGAACAGCGGCGAGATGAGAGCGGATACCAAATTGGCGAACGGCACAGCAAGCAGCTTGCGGCTCGCAAGATCGATAAAAGCGCACGCAAGGATCGAAAACCCAAATGCAAAGATATCGCGAAAACTCTGCGCAATAGAGCCCGGGACCTCTTTGGGGAGCTTGATCGTCACATTATGGCTAATGCACACCTTATAGATATTAACGGTCAAGAATGCGGCTACGAACGCAGCGAGAAAACCCTTGGTTCCCATATAGCCGGTTTCAAAAACAGATGTATCTGCTCCGCCAATCGAGACAACATCGTTCGTCACCGATAGCAAGAGCATGCCGCACATGGCACAAACCATGCACGAGGTGGGGTTGAGAGATTTGCCCGAAGGCATGCGACGGTTCATCGACATGGCAAGTGAGCTCGCCGTGGTGCCGGCCACCATAATGCCAAGTAGCCCCATGGTATATGCATAGATTTTATTGAAGAAATCCAGCACCTCAGACGGAAGCGTGATGCCTACATAGGCAGGGAGCGTCGAAAGAAGAAGGAACAGGCTCGAGAACAGCACAATTGGCATATTCGAGAGAAAGCCATCCTTGATCGCCACCAGATAAATGTTCCTCGAGATTTTGTCGAAGAGGGGCTGGTGTTTTTCAAGGAATTTGACGATAGCGTCCATAACACATCCTTTCATGATTCCCGGGCACATAACGATTTATCCGGACTCAACCGTCGTCGTCCCCGTTTGTATCCACTTATGTAAGTGAATACGTTCTTGTGCGAAATGTAATATCATTTGCGCGATTTGTCATAACCAATTCTTTTTCCGCTTTGTCGATATGTCAAGAATTCAAATACTTATTCGGTGAACGGTAGTTGATTAATATAAGGTTTTCCCAGTTAAAGGCTATTTTTTCCGAGCAGTACAATAAGCTTGCAACCGTTCACCGATTGGATATAACATATTGAATATATTGTTGTAACAATATTAGAGACAATGTCACAAGCCTGTCGTTCTAGTCAAAGGAAGTAACAATGCCCAAACGATTACTGAACATGTCCGCATCCGATTTTGCCGCCACGTCACCCATGGATCTAAAGCAGGCAATTCTGGCTTCCGAGGGACGTACCATCATGGCGGAAAACGTACCCTCTTCCCAATTTCTCGGCGGCGTTACTAATGCAGAAATCGAACGTGCCGCAGGTGCCGACCTGCTTCTGTTTAACGCGCTCGATGTGTTCGATCCAGTTATTGCCGGTATTCCAGATGATCTCAATGAAAACCCGGTCACTTGGGTGAAGCGAGCATGCGGAAGGCCCATTGGCGTCAATCTGGAGCCAGTTGATAACGAGGCAGAGATGTCTGAATCCCGAACGGAAATCCCCATGGGTCGTCGCGTCTCTCCCAAGACCTTAGAAAAGGCTAACGAACTCGGATTTGATTTTATCTGCCTGACGGGCAACCCTGGAACCGGCGTCTCCAACGATGCAATCGCCCATTCAATCAAACTCTCCAAAGAGCATTTCAATGGCCTGGTCATAGCCGGAAAAATGCATGGAGCGGGCGTTGCGGAACCTGTCATGACGCTCGAAATTGCGCGCAAGTTTGTTGACCTCGGCGTCGATATCCTTCTCGTGCCAGCCCCCTACACCGTCCCTTGCTTCCAAGAAGCAGACCTGCGCGCCATCGTAGACTTTGTACGATCCCACAACGTAGGCAAGTCAATTGAAGAGAAGGTTCTCGTCATGGCGGCGAACGGGACGAGTCAAGACTCCTGCGACAGCGAAACCATTAAGAAAATAGGCCTTGCAGCAAAAGCAGCCGGTGCTGACCTCCAACATATCGGGGACTCCATGAACGGTATTTGCCTGCCCCAGAATATCTTCACGCTCGGACAAGCCCTTCGTGGATACAGGCATCAGATCGTCATGCTGAGCCGCTCTGTGATACGTTAAGGTTACCTTGCCCACGTTACATCCCGACTGAGGCAACCATCAGGTATAACCAACATGCAAACTGAGGCTCTAATGCTCGATACACACGAAAAACGGCCACTCTATTTACAGCTCACCGACGCGCTGCTCAAGCAGATCGTCGATGAATATCAAGCAGACGATAAACTTCCAACAGAAATGGAACTCTGCGACGAATACGCCGTAAGCAGAACAACCGTCCGACTTGCCATGAGTGAGCTGGAGCGTCGTGGAAGTATCTATCGAATCCAAGGTAAGGGATCGTTTGTTGCACCGAAACGCGTTAGCGAGCTCAATTCACTTTTAGACTTTGACTTTGCAAGCCATTGCGATGGCGTTGATCCGGATGCCATCACCAAACATTTCGGCGGCCTCACATCAGGTCGTCCAATTTCCGTAATGATGCTCCAACAATTTGGATGTCAAAGTCGCGATGAAATTCAGCGTCTTGAATTGACCTACGAACTTGAAGGCAGCTTCATAGGCGCTGATACGTTCTTCATTTCAAAGTCGCGCGTTCCGAATAACCAGTTAGATTTTCAGGCATTTAGCAGAATCATGGACGACTTGTCCAAGTCTATCCAATCTGTTAGGGAAAGCTATAGAGCACGTCAGCTTAGCGATTCCGAAGCCAGTAATTATGGTGTTGCAAAACTTCCGGTCATCGAACTGACTCATTATGCTTACGACTCCGGAGGCAAACTAATCTCAATTGTCTGCCGCACCGTCTTAACTGGGCGAATCCCTTATCAAAACTTTATTTTCAAGTCCTAATGTTCTTTTTCTTTTGTCTCGATCTGTAACACGTAGCCGAGTTTTTAAGTCCCAACCGTTACAGATCGAGACAAACAAGGTAGGCCCCGCCGAATTGTCTCAATCTGTAACATCTGGTTGGTAGTTTCACCCCTACCTGTTACAGGTTGAGACGATTTGATAGTGGAGTCCTTATTTGCGCGTCATATCGCGTAGCGCTGACGCGCTGGTTTCCACAATGACAGGAGGTAAAAGTCCTCCCGCATCACCCGTTGGCAATCCCGTAGCGATAACTAGCAAATAACCTGCGTGTGTTCCTCGATGGCGGCACGATCCTCGGCGGCGATGCCCGGCTCGCACACCACGGCGTCCAAATTGTCCAGGCGGCAGAAGGTGTAGAAGTCGCGCTTGCCGATCTTGCTGGAGTCGGCGATCAGATAGCGCGAGTCAGCCTTGCTAAAGGCGAGCTGCTGGATGCGGCCCTCTTCCATGTTAGACGTGGACACGTCGCCGTCCAGAATGCCGTTTGCGCCGATAAAGGCTGCGTCGATCCCCAGTGCGCGCAAGGTGTCCTCGGCCGTGGGGCCCACAAAGGCGGCGGTGCGGCGACGGTACATGCCGCCCACCAGGCACAGGTCGCAGTCTTCGCGCGCCTCGAGCAGGTTAAACACCGAAAGCGAATTGGTCACAATGCGCAGGCGAAACGCCGGCAGCATCGAGGCCATCTGCTCAACCGTGGTGCCCGTGCCCAAAAAGATGGTCGAGCCTTCCTCGATAAGCTCCACAGAACGGCGCGCAATCTGCAACTTTTCCTCGGCATGCTTCGTGCGCTTTTCGCTGTGCGAATACTCATGGCGCAGCATAGCGTGTGGACGGCTCTGCGCACTGCGGGCTCCGCCGTGCACGCGCTCGATCTCGCCCAGGCTCGCAAGCTCCTCAAGGTCACGGCGGATCGTCATATCCGAGACACCTAACGCATCCGAAATCTCCTTAACCGAAACCGTTCCCTGTTCCTCGAGCAGCTGCCGAACCTTATCCTGTCGCTCCGCTTTAATCACGATGAGTCCTCGCTGTTCCACGCTCACGTCAATTCAAACAATAACGAACAAATTGTATCAGACTCGCGCGCGTCAGAAATGAACGCCCGCACAGCTCCAATCATCACTTTTTTGAGAAAAATACCCCCTGCTTTAGTGGGGTGTAGTGATAATCTCGCTTGTTCGCGCTACAGTTTGTCGGAAATACCTCGATGTTAGGAACCAAATGATCACTTCCGAGCTTTTCGGCACCGCGCCGTGCGGTACCCCCGTTCATCGTTACACCCTCAACGGGCCCGAGATCTGCGTTCGCATTATGGACTATGGCGCCACCGTGCTGGGTATCGATGTGCCCGACATTCCCGGCAACGTGCGCGATGTGGTTCTGGGCTTCGATAAGCTCGAGGATTACTTTGACAACCCCGCCTGCTTTGGCGCGACCATCGGCCCCGTGGCAAACCGCACCGCGGGCGCCACGATCACCATCGCCGGCACGGACTGGCATATGCCGGCCAACGAAGGCGTCAACAACCTGCACAGCGATCTTGAGCATGGTCTGCACAAGCGCGTATGGGATGTTGAACTCGACGAGGTCCACAACGCCGTGCGCATGACCACCTCGCTTGAGGATGGCGAGCTGGGTCTCCCCGGCAACCGCACCTTTACGGCCGTGTTTACCGTTACACGCACCGGCGTCTTTCGCATCGAGTATGGCTGCGAGAGCGACCGCGCCACCTACGTGTCCATGACCAACCACACGTACTTTAACCTTGCCGGTCATAACGCCGGCATGGACTGTGAGCACTTCTTTGTTGCCAACGCTGCCCACTACCTGCCCATCAACGAGCAGAACATCCCCACCGGCGAGATTGCTCCGGTCGAGGGCACGCCGTTTGACTTCCGCGAGCTGCGCCCTGTCGCTCCTGGCATGGAAGCCGATGACCCGCAGATTAAGCAGGCCCGTGGCTACGATCACTGTCTGTGCATCGATGGCTATCAGTACGGCCGTAATCTGCGCCGCGCGATGCATGTTGAGGAGATGTGGACCGGCCGCGAACTGGACTACTACACCACCGCCCCGGG
>DBEWII010000110.1:0-16442 GCA_048384935.1 Collinsella aerofaciens
AGACGATATGAGCAGGACATAAAAACATTGAGAGCCCCTGCTGCATGAAAGACCGCGGATTAGGCCGACAATGGTGAATGTCTAATTCAGCCGCGGCGGCCACGCCGCATTCATGGAAGGGGCTCCCATGCTCGATACTACCACCTTCGTCGGCCTCGACGTCCACGCCCGCTCGATAAAGGCCGTCTCCCTCGACGTCATGACCGGGGAGGTACGTGCCGCGACCTTCGGCTACGACGCCGGCGCCGTCGCGGGGTGGGTCCGCTCCGTGGACCCCGAGGCCAGGTGCGTGTACGAGTCCGGGGTCACGGGATTCGACCTGCAGAAGAGGCTCTCCGGCCTCGGGGTCGACTGCGTGGTCGGCGCCGTCTCGAAGATGATCAAGCCCAGCGCGGACAGGCGCAGGAAGAACGACCGCAACGACGCCGAGTTCCTCGCCCGCATGCTGTCGGTCGGCAACGTGGTCGAGGTGTGGGTCCCCGACGACGAGTGCGAGGCCGCCCGCGACCTGACCAGGGCGCTCGAGGACGCGAGGGACGACCTCTCGCGCTCGAAGCAGCGGCTCTCCAAGTTCCTGCTCAGGCACGGGCTCGCCTTCGACGAGAGGACGCCCACCGGCCGCAGGAAGGGCAACTGGACCCGGGCGCACTGGTCCTGGATCGAGTCGATAAGGTTCGCGGAGGGGGCCGACAACGACGTGCTCGCCTACTACGTCGACGCGGTCAGGCGGGCGGCGGAGGACAAGGCGCGGCTCGAGGGGCTCGTCGAGGCCGAGGCCCGCAAGCCCAGGTGGAGGAAGAGGGTCGACTCCCTCCGCTGCCTCAAGGGCGTCGACACCGCGTCCGCCGCCGACCTCGTGTTCGAGGCCGGCGAGTTCTCGAGGTTCAGGAATGCCCGGTCGTTCGCCGCATGGGTCGGCCTGACGCCCTCCGAGCACTCCAGCGGGGAGAGCGACCGCAGGGGCGCGATCACCAAGGCCGGCAACAAGCACCTGAGGAAGACGCTGGTCGAGGCCGCGTGGCACTACCTGACGTGCTCGGGGCGGCCGAAGGGCCTCGCCAAGGGCCAGGCCCCGGACCGGGGCGCCCGGAGGCATGCCGCCAAGGGCGTGCGGAGGCTGGCCGAGAGGCGGGAGGCGCTGCTCGCGCGCGGGGTCCACGGCAACAAGGCGAACGTGGCCACGGCGCGCGAGCTCGCCTGCTGGGTATGGGCGGTCGGCCTCATGGCCGAGGAGGCGTAGGGGGGCGGTCCCCCGCACATAAGCCAGTCACCCCGGAAGCGGTTCGATCCGAAGCCGTTGAGGCGAACCTCAGGTCCCTTTTCTGCGAGCGCCCAGGGCGCCACACGCGTGCACAGACTGTCGGTTCGACGTAGAAGCCTCAGCCGTAGCAACGGATTGCCCAGCGAGAGATCGCCGCGGGCGGATATTAAACTGCAAAGACGAGCGTCGGTAAGACACGCCGAGGTCGCCGCGGACGGGCTGATATAGGGAGAGGGCCTGACCCCATATCGTTGGGGCCAGGCCCGATTTTGCCTCTTGACAATGTCCTGCTCATATTAAAAGGAACGTCCCTATCTGCCATCTACGCGCTTGGCCATCCAGGCATGGGGTTGGCCCTCGTCTTCGTAATCTACCGGGGCAATTTGCGTGTAGCCCGCCTTTACATAGAGCGGCAGCACGTATTCCTGTGCATGCAGCTTAATAAGCTTTGCGCCGGCATCGCGTGCACACGCATCACTGGCCTCGACGATCGCACTCGCCAATCCGCGACGACGCATAGCCGGCAGCACTGCGACGCGCCCCATAATGTAGGTCTCCCCCGCCGCAACGCCTTCGTCCATGTCGCATGCCGGCAACACCGGGGCCTCTGCGTCAGCCACGCGCTCAAGCTCTTCGGGAAACACGCGCGAGCAACCGGCAAGCTCGCCGTCTACATAGAGCGTCACATGAATGCAGTTCGGATCCTCGTCGATAGCGTCGAACTCATTCTCGTAGCCCTGCTCGTCCATAAAAACGACGCGGCGCACCAACGCCGCGTCATCAAAGCATCCCGTCTTAAGTTGAATATCCATGGCTGCCCCTTCATTCAATGCGAACGTTAGGGACAGATTTTAGCGAAAATGAGCTCCGCGCACGCTAAACTTCGCGCGAGCCTTCGCCAGGCAATCGTAATGACCCACGTTATGGGCATCGCTCGCGATGAAGCTGTACAGGTTCTGATCGAACAGGCGCTGTGCCGGCTTTTTCTCGCGACCAAAGCGACCGCCGGCAATAAAGTCCGCCGAAGCCTGCAGCTTGCAGCCCATATCGACCAGGCGCTCCGCCACGCTTACATCCTTTTGAACCGCACGATAGCGCTCAGGATGAGCGATGATCACCTGGTAGCCACGGCACTGCAAATCGTAAATCGTGTTCTCGTACTCTCTAAACGCATACGCATCGGCATGCGTCGAAAGCTCGAGCAGAAACTCGTTGGTCCCATCGAAATGCAAGTGCTCCGCGGCATCGATACCAAGCTCAACGAGCTTTCGATGGTTGACCTCGAAGCCCATCTGGAGCGGAAAACCGTCAGCGTTATCGCGCAGCAGCTCAAAGGCATCCCACATCTTGTCGTAATCAAAATAGGGATCACGGCAGTGAGGAGTGCAAACAATTCTGGTTACACCAGCCCGCTTGGCAGCCTCGAGCATCGCCAAGCTCTCATCGAGATCGGCGGCGCCGTCGTCTACACCCGGCAAGATATGGCAATGAATGTCACGCATAGGTCAGCCT
The DNA here is from genome assembly GCA_048384935.1 of Collinsella aerofaciens. Classification (GTDB taxonomy): domain Bacteria; phylum Actinomycetota; class Coriobacteriia; order Coriobacteriales; family Coriobacteriaceae; genus Collinsella; species Collinsella aerofaciens_CH. The sequence continues at coordinate 2,774 of DBEWII010000110.1, forward strand.
TAATCAACTAAACGTTTGCTCGGTTGGTGAAGATGCCCTTTTTGGAAGTCCCCTGATCGTCGGAGCCCTTCTTCACCTTCTTACCGTCCTTGGTGTAGTAGGAGTAGTAGTACTCGCTGGTCTCGGTCTCGCAGTAGTTCATAACGGTACCGATGAGCTTGACCTTCTCGGACTTTTTAAGCTGACCGATGGCGTTGAGCGCCTCCTCGCGCTTGGTGAAATCCTCACGCACCACGAACAGCGTGCCGTCGGTCAGGCTGGCAATCTCGGCAGCATCGATGAAGGTGCCGACCGGGGGAGCATCAAAGATGACGTACTGGAACTTGGCGGACAGCGCCTTTACCAGCTTGGCAAAGCGGTGAGAGACGATGATGTCGGCAGGATTGGGAATATGCGGCTCGGCATCGAGGAAGTAGAAGTTCTTCTGACCCGTCTCGACAATTGCCTGGTCAATGGAGATCTGCTCGGAAAGGACCGCATAGAGTCCGCCGCGCGAACGAACGCCGAGCATATCGGAAAGGGACCTGCGGCGCATATCGGCCTCGACCAGAAGCACGGACTTGCCGCTCGTGGCGATTGCCTGAGCAAGGTTAATGGAAACCGTAGACTTGCCCTCGTTGGGAATCGAGGAGGTAACGGTGATGGTGCGGATGGGGTCGTCCACGCTCGCAAAGCGGATGTTGGCCAGAAGGGTCTTGGCGGCATTCTGTACAACGAGCTTGTCGGTGTTCTTTGCCTTAGCCATGCCTATTTACCACCTTTCATAGCCGGAATTCGGCCAACAACGGGAATGCCCAGGAGCTCTTCTGCCTCTTCGGCACCGCGGATGCGGGTATTGAGCATGTCTGCCAAAACGACATAGGCGACTGCGATAAAGATACCGGCGAGGAACGCGACGGCAATATACAGCGTGCGCTTGGGGCCGCTGGGGGCTTCGGGGGTCTTAGCCTCGTCGATAACGTTGATGCTCTGGGCAGCGCCGACGTTCTGAGCGACCGTACTCACCGAGCTGGCCATGGCCTTTGCGACCTTAGCCGTCTCCTTGGCATCGGTGCCGGTAACCGAAAGCGTAATGACACGCGTGGTGGTCTCGGAGGAAACAGACACCTTGTAGTCATCCAGATCGGTGAGGCCCAGTTCATTGGCTGCGCCGCTCTTAACGCTATCGCTATCCAGCAGCGTGGCGATATCGTTGGAAAGCATCTGACTCGCCGAGAGATCGTTGTAGCTCATCTGACCGCTATCGTCGGTCTTGGCGAGAATGTACATGCTCGTCGTCGCGGTATAGGTGTTGTCCATCGCAACGAAGGACACGATGCCCATGGCGATCGCGCAGACCACCGGAAGGGTGATGACCAGCTGAAGGTGCTTCTTCAGCAGCTGGAACAGTTCGAGAAGGGTCATGCAGCTTGCCTTTCATTTCCCCAGTTCGGATTGACAAAACTGTCCGTATGTTATCGCATCTTTTTACCGAGACCAAACTCTATACATAAGAAACAGGCTCTCCTGTAAAAATGTCGGAAGCAATCGTAAAATTGCACAACAACGCCGCACCCGAAAGTCAAATGCGGCGTCTGCATCAATATCTATGTTGTATCGCTATGCGAATGGCTCGTCCTGCCGTATGGGAAACGTCACCGTAATGGTGGTTCCCACGCCCAACTCGCTCGACAGATCGAGCGTGGCGTGATGATACAGGGCCGCATGCTTGACAATTGCAAGCCCCAGACCGGTTCCGCCGCGCGCCTTGGACCTACTCTTGTCCACGCGATAGAACCGCTCAAATACCTTGCCCTGTTCTTCAGGCGCGATACCGATTCCCGTGTCGGCGACCGCAAGGAACGGATGGCCTTCGTCGTTGGTGCCGCACTGCAGCGTAACCGCACCGCCGGGTCGATTGTAGCGGATGGCGTTGCTCGCCAGATTATAGATGAGCTCGTCAATCAAGCGCGACACGCCTTCGATGACCACAGGCTTGGTCTCATGACTTATCGTCACATTCGCCTGACGGGCGACCTGTTCAAGACGCTGCTCAACCGCGTAGATGGCACGCGAGAGCTCAATAGGCTCCGTGGAACCAATGGGCACCGCCTCGCCCTCAGTTGCACGCTCGGCCTCGTCCAAGTTAGACAGCGTAAGGATATCGTTGACAAGCGCTGCCAAGCGGCCCGCCTCACGATAGATGCGACCGCCAAAGTTGCGCAGGTCGCCCTCGCCCTCGACCATGCCGTTTGCGATGAGCTCGGCATAGCCCGAAATCGCCGTAAGCGGCGTCTTGAGCTCATGGGTGATATTCGCCGTGAACTCGCGGCGCATACGGTCGTTGTCCGCTAGCACCGCCATTTGGCGCTTGAGTTCCTGGCGCTGCGACTCGATACGCTCAAGCATGGGGACCATCTCGGCATAGGCGTGCTCATAGCTACGGCGTGGGTGGTCCAAATCCACCTCTTGCAACGGCGCGATGATGGCACGGGACTCGCGGCGCGCCATAAAAAACGAGAGTACCGCACCCGCTGCTGCGATAAGCAGCATCGGCGCCACCATCGACAGCAAAATCGCCGTAACGCCAGGCTGGGCCTGCGCCAAGCGGACAACCTGGCCGTTATCAAGGGCGACGGCGCGATACAGCATAATCTCGTCGAGCGTAGAGCTTGCGCGCTCCGCGGAACCCAAACCACTCTCAAAGGCCTCGATGACCTCGGGGCGATCGCCATGGTTGGGCAGTGTGGAAGGCGACGCCTCGTTGTCGTAGGCAACCGATCCATCCTTGTTAATCAGCGTGATGCGCAAGTCCTCTCGATCGAGGCTACGCAAGAACGGGATGGGCTCCTGCTGTTCGTCGAGAGCGGCAGCAATGAGCTCGGTTTCCTGCGCCAGATTGGTACTCGTGGCATCCGCCAAGGTGTTTTGCACAAAGAACGCACCCAGCACCGTAAACGCCACGATAACCGCCATGGCGCAGACAAAGATCGTCACAAAAACGCGGTGCGACAGCGTATGTTTTCCCTGGGGGGCGAAGACCACGGGTTACTCCTCCGATGCGGTGGCCGCGGTGTCGTCACCTTCGGCACCATCACCGGCAGAAGGCTCGGCCAAGCGGTAGCCCACGCCGCGCACGGTCTCGATGGCGCTGGCATGCTCGCCCAGTTTTTGGCGAAGCGTCTGCACGTGCACGTCAACGGTGCGCGAACCGCCGTCGAAGTCCCAGCCCCACACGCTCTGCAGCAACGACTCGCGGGTAAAGACCACGCCGGGCTTGCGCATGAGGTACTCGAGCAGGTCGAACTCGCGCAGGGTGAGCTTAAGCGGCTCGCCGGCAACGGTCACCTCGCGATGGCTGGGCGAGAGCACGATGTCGCCCACGCTGAGCACATCGCTCGCCTGCTTGACCATGCCGCCGCGACGCAGCAGTGCGCGGCAGCGGCTCGCAAGCTCCATGAGCGAAAACGGCTTAGTCAGGTAATCGTCGGCACCGCCATCGAGCGCCATCACCTTGTCGAGCTCGGTATCCTTGGCGGTAAGCATCATGATGGGCACCGTCGCCGTCAGGCGATCGGCACGCAGTCGACGCATAATCGCCAAGCCATCGGTATCGGGCAGCATGATGTCGAGCAGGACGGCATCGGGTACCCGTCGCGCCACGGCAGCCTTAAACTCACCGTCGCACGAAAAGCCTTCGGCCTCAATCCCCTGCTTGCGCAGTGCATAGACCGTCAAATCCCTGATGTTGTCATCGTCCTCGACGTAATAGATCATGTTGAACCCCTTTGCGGCCGGCATGACCGCATCTTAACCCTAAAGGTACCTTTACTAGATGGTATCAGCCAAAACGTCCCGTCAAATAATCCGCCGTGCGCGGATCGGTCGGATTCTTGAAGAGTTGCGCGGTGGGCGCGTGCTCCACCAGCTCACCCAGCAAAAAGAATGCGACCGAATCGGAGATACGCGCCGCCTGCTGCATATTGTGCGTAACGACCACGAGCGTGCAGGTCTCTTTGAGCTCGCAGGCCAGCTGCTCCACCACCAGCGTCGACACAGGGTCGAGTGCCGAGGTCGGCTCGTCCATCAGCAGAATGTCGGGCTGCACGGCAAGTGCGCGGGCGATGCACAGACGCTGCTGCTGGCCGCCCGAAAGACCCAGACCCGACTCTTTGAGCTTGTCCTTGACCTCATCCCATAGCGCAGCGCGACGAAGGGAGTCCTCGACCAGCTCATCCAGCGCAGCGCGATCGCGCACACCCATACCGCGCGGACCATACGCGACGTTGTCGTAGATGCTCATGGGAAACGGGTTGGGGCGCTGAAACACCATGCCCACGCGCTGGCGAAGGCGGCAGATGTCGTAATCGCCCAGGATATCTTGACCATCGAGCGCAATCTTGCCCTCGATGCGGCAATCCTTGATGCCGTCGTTCATGCGGTTAAAGCAGCGCAGCAACGTGGACTTTCCGCAGCCCGAAGGCCCGATGAACGAGGTGATCTGCTTGTCGCGGATCTTGATATTCACGTCCTTGAGCGCATGATGGTCGCCATAGAACAGGTCGAGGCCCTCGACGTCGATGCGCGTCGGCGAGGCGGCAAGATCCTCTGCCGTGGGGCGAGTCGCATCCCCAACCTCGCGCTCGTGCGCGGCCTCGGCCTGCGCTTTCATGAGTTCTTCAAGCTCCGTGGGCTCCACAGCCGCAGCAGCCGTCATACCGCATACCTCCACATCGATATCAATTCAGCAGTATCGATAGTAGAAATCGCGGCTCATATGTACGTGAGCGCATTGTCAAGTGTTTGTAAGGGCACGCTGGCTATGCGGCGGGCAGCTCGATGGTGAATATCGTGTGTTCGGGCGTCGATTCACATGCAACGGTACCGCCGTGCGCGCATACGATCTCCTTGGCGATGGCAAGCCCCAGTCCAGCGCCGCCGCGATTGGTCGCACGCGCCGCATCCAGGCGATAGAACTTCTCAAAGATCACCTTGAGCTTTGCCTCAGGGATGGGATCGCCCTGATTGATAAAGCGCACGCGCACGCCACCGCCGTCCCGGCGTCTGGCCTCGATCGTGATGGTCGAGCCCTCATAGCTATAGGCAACGGCGTTTTTCATGATGTTGTTGAACACGCGAGCCATCTTGTCGCCATCCACGAGCACCGTCAGGTCCTCGCGAATATCAACTTGGACTTCCTTATGCTGCTCGTTGAGGATGGGATAGAACTCGTCAGCCACCTGAGCCAGCAGCAACCCCAGATCAACATAGCCGCACGTGAGCACGATATCGTGGAAGTCAAAGCGCGTGATATCGAAGAACTCTTCGATGAGCGTATCGAGCCGGTGCGCCTTGTCGAGCGCCACGCCCGTAAAGTGCGCACGTTGCTCAACCGGCAGCTCGGGAGCCTCTTGCAGCAGCGAAAGATAGCCCACCACACTGGCAAGCGGGGTGCGTAGGTCATGTGCCAAGTACGTGACCAAATCGTCCTTGCGATACGACTCGTCACGCAGAGCTTGCTGCACCTTGCGCTCACGGTCACGTACGCGGTTAAGGGCGCCCTCGACCTCCAAGAAGTCGCCGTCGATGTTATCCCAGGTGTCGGGGTGATCGATCAGGCGATCTTGAATACGAGCGGCCAGCACACAATCGGCATGCTGCTCGCCCTGCTCGTAGCCCTGGTAGTACAGGGCGCGGCCACACAAGAACAGCACGCACGCGGCAAGCGCCAGCACAAAGCCAAGCATGTTGAATACAAAGCCGGCATCGAACAGCACCGGCCCTTCGATGCCGCCGAGCGCCATGGCGCCAATCGCCAACGTCATGGCCCACGCGGCGCCGCCAATCACCATGCAGCGGCGCACGATCTCAAATCGATCGATCAGCAAAAAGCCGACAAGCAGCACCGCCAAAATTCCGACGATGTTGTCGATGCCAATCAGCAGCAGGCTCAGCAAAAAGAGCAGCACCGTTGCAAGCGCGCGGTTGTCGACGACCGACCTCACGCATTCAAAGAGCCGATCGGGCACCTCGAACGCTTGCCTATCGTCTTTTGTCATATCAAGATCCTCACAAGCGAAAAGCGTTATTCGATGATGTAGCCGACGCCCCAGACGTTTTTGATAAAGCGTGGCTTTTGTGCGTCGTCGCCGATTTTTTCGCGCAAGTGGCGAATGTGCACCATCACCGTATTGTTGGAGCCGGGCATAAAATCCTCGCTCCACACCGCGCGGAACAGGTCCTCCACGGCCACCACGCCGCCGCGATGCTCGACCAGATACAGCAAGATTGAATACTCGGTGGGTGTGAGGCGTACCGGTGCACCGTCCACCGTCACGGAACGAGCGTCGCGGTTGATCTCCAAGCCGTCGAGCTGAATGGTCGGCGACTCGGCCGCCTGTGCACGGCTACCGTAGCTGGTGTAGCGGCGAAGCTGAGCGTGCACGCGCGCGATGAGCTCCAGCGGACGGAACGGCTTAACCACGTAATCGTCCGCGCCAAGCGAAAGGCCCCCGATCTTGTCTTGCTGGGCATCGCGCGCCGTCAGCATGATCACGGGATAGGTATGGCTGGAACGGATCGTACGCAGCAGCTCAAACCCATCGATATCGGGCAGCATGACATCTAGCAGCGCCAAATCGAACTCCTGCTCCAAGATTGCCTTGGCAGCATCGGCCCCGCTATAGGCAATCTGGACATCAAAGCCCTCTTTTGTAAGGTAGATACCAACCAAGTCGGCGATGGCCTTCTCGTCATCAACTACCAGTATGCGCTCGTTCATGCGTGCTCCTCTCGCGCTCCATTATGCCCGAGGCGACGCACGCCACACACAACAAGCGTGGGTGATTAAGTCGGCCTTAAGCACCCTTGTGCCCGTTCGGGAGCGGATGTGGGCCACGCACGCACGCGATGATCGCCGACGACGGCAAACGATATACTCTAGTTCCAGAAGAGACCATCCCGTCGAAAGCGAAACCTGTGAAGACCCTCACCTCTTTTGCAAAGCGCTCAGCCCAGCTTGCCGCCGGCTTTGTCTGCGCTATCGCCCTTGCCGCTGGCGTGCCCACCGTCGCTGGCGCCCAAGTGCTCACGACCGACAATGTTTGCGGCAAAACCGCCGATGCGCGCGGCATCTCGGCCGAAAACCTGCCCGATATCGATGCGACCAATGCCCTCGTCATGGGCAAAGACGGTACCGTCTACTATGCCCGCGGCGCCGATGAGCAGGTCAAGATTGCCTCGATCACCAAGGTCATGACCGCAATCCTAACCATCGAGAATTGCAAGATGGACGAGAAGGTCACGGTGAGCAACGCCGCAGCCACCGTGGGTAATTCGACCGCTGGCTTGCTCGAAGGCGACGAGCTTACCGTGGAGCAGGCACTGCGCGGCCTGATGATTCCCTCGGGCAACGACGCCGCCATCGTTCTCGCCGAATATGTGGGCAAGAAGATCGACCCTAAGACCAAAGACGCCGAGGCCACATTTGTGAAGGCCATGAACGAGCGCGCTAAGAAGCTCGGCTGCATCGGTACGCTTTTTGAAAACCCGCATGGTCTGGACTTTGATGAGTGGGCTGGCGATATGCACTCAACCGCACACGACGTAGCGCTGATGATGCAGGAGGCCATGAAAAACGACACGATCCGCGAGGTCGTAGCGAGCGAGGATTCCTGGATCGAAGTCACGGGCGCCGACGGCACCGACCATTCGCATTCCATGGACACGCATAACTATTTGCTGGGCCAAGATGGCAACATCGGTGGCAAGACCGGCACCACCGACGACGCGGGCTATTGCTTTACGAGCGCCTACAACCGCGACGGCGACGAGATCTACACCGTTATTTTGAACTCCACCACCACCGATCAGCGCTTTACCGATACCGCCACCCTTGCCAACTGGTACTACGGCCACAAGGTGACGGTCGCAATCGCCAGCACGCAGGAAAAGACCGCCAACGGCAACCCGCTTATGGCGCGCATTGGCCAAACCGACTGGACGGATAAGACAATCGACGCCACACTCGCCGATCCTACGGCGCAAGCGACCGTGTTTTCCCTTGCCGGCGAGGTGACCGAAAAGGTTAGCTACGACGATCTTTCGGGCACGGTGCATGTGGGCGACAAGGTGGGCAGCGTTACTCTCAAGCAGGACGGCACCAAAATCGCCGTTATGGACCTGGTTGCCGACGAGGAAGGCGCAGGGCCGAATCCCATTGAATGGATACTCGTGAAGCTCGATCGCTTGGGCCGCCGCATCGACAACCGCCCGCTTGCGGCAGAGAGCGAGACCGTAGCCAAGGCTCCTGAGGTGTAGGGCGCAAGAATAATAAGTCCACTGAAAGGAGGCGTCCGAAAGGATGCCTCTTTTTTTGAGGGTTCGAATCCCCAGCCTCCTTTCTCCACACAAAAGAAGGGCCCCAAATGGGACCCTTCTTCAAATTCGTACTGGCGGAGAGCTGGGGATGTCCGGGCATGCTACGCATGCCCTCCGGCTTCAAAGCCTGGCGGCTTTTCGCCCACGGGCTACAAACGCTTTCGCGTTTGCTTAACGCCCGTGCCCTCTCGGGTTCGAATCCCCAGCCGCCATTCTTGATAATAAAAAAAGGGCCCCAAATGGGACCCTTTTTCAAATTCGTACTGGCGGAGAGCTGGGGATTCGAACCCCAGATGCCCTTTTGGGGCATACTCGCTTAGCAGGCGAGCACCTTCGGCCTCTCGGTCAGCTCTCCGTAACAGCCGTTCTATAGTAACCAAACAGCCGAAGTTGGGCAAGGGGATTTTTGAGGCGTTTCCTCTTTTATCTCTCTTTTACCAGTAAACGCCTCAGTCAATCATCTCAATCTGTAACATCTGCAGGCCGTAATCCCCTCCAGATGTTACAGATTGAGACAAAGATACAAGGACGGCCCCAGCGACAGCGCGGACAGCCCATTCTTTATTAGTCCTCCTGAACGGTCTCCAACAGATAATCGCGCATGTACGGAATTGCAAACGAAACACGGCCATAGCCCGCGGGCTCAATCAACCCCGCATCGATCAGACGCTTGCGATATGACCCAACTTTGCTCGCCGACAAACCCATCTTCTTGGCAATATCGCCGTTGGCGATATCGACGCCCTCGCATTGAGCCATCGCCGCGAGATACTGAAACTGCCGTTCCGACACCCTGCGCAGCGCTGGGGCAATCACCATAGCATTAAAGCTATCAAGAGCCGCCTGGATACCCTTACGAGCCGCCTCTTCGCTCACGCTCTCCGCCCCACTGCGCGCAGCAACCTGCCAAGCGTAATATCCGACCAGCTGGACCATAAAGGGATAGCCTGCCGAAGCTTTTGTTAATAGCTCAGCGGCACCTTTGTCGAGCTCCTTGCCCGCTCGTCTCATCGTATCCTCAAACGATCCGCCAACTTCAAAATCGGAAAGCCGAGTAAGTTCAACATGTTTGGCTCGCTGAAGGAACGTCAACGTATCATCCACCACCACGCCATCTACCGATGTCGGCAGCCCGGCGAAAGCGAAAGCGACATTCGCTCCTTGGCGGATCAAGAGCTGCATCTCATTGCCTAGCTCGCGCATTTCCTCAGTTGAGGCATCCTGGATCTCGTCGAGCGTAATGAGCAGACCACCGCGCTTCGCAGCATCGTACATCGCCTCGCCCAGATGAGAGGCCGACTTCGACATCTCCATGGAGCCAAGGCTGACCCCTAAAATCGATGGGGAAATCGAGATTGATTCAAGACGAACGTTTCGCTGCAGAGCCTCGAGGATTCTATTGCAAAAACCAGCATTGGAGGCAACGTCAACGACCTCGAATCCTTTTTTGCGTGCAAGGTCACCCAATGCATTAAGGAGCACCGTTTTACCTGTGCCTCGGACGCCCGAGATGCGCATGAGTCGATCGGGGGCACCAGGACCATTCTCAAGAGCCTCGGCAAAGTCATCCAAAACAGTGTCCCGTCCGATAAGCTCAGGCGGATTCATGCCCGCCGTTGGCTTAAAGGGGTTAACAGCTTTCGTCATTCTGCCCTCCTCTGCTAGTTTTAATAACTTTAACAAAGTTTAGCAACTTTAGCAGAGTTTAACAGTTTTAGCAGGCTCGGCGGCTTTATGCCTTACCGATCCTGCCGGGTCCTCCCGCCCGCGCCGATGCAAATAGCGCGGTGCGGCCCCTCTATATCGCCCCTACCCCAGCGAGCGGTTGAGGGAGCCGAGCTCGTCGTTGCCCATGGTGCGCCACATTTGGAAGATGCAACCGCGTGCCAGGAAAAAGAAGCCGTTGTCGACCAGTTGAACAGCGGCATCTGCCAGCTGATTCGTTACGGCGGACACTGGCGGCAGCTCGAGTCCAGCCTTGCGGATGGTCTCGACCGCTTCCTCGAACGTCGGAGGCTCGCTGACGCCCATCTCGTTCATAAGGCCCTGCATTTCTTCCAGCGCGCTACTGCCCGACTCCTCGCCGCGCGGCACCAGACGGTAACAAGCCAGCGCCAGGTCGAGCTGATCGCAATTCCAATAGGCAAACGCCAAGCGATAGAACAGGTAGCCGATTGCAGAACGATCGCTGGCAATACGTAGGCCGTGGCGCGCCACCTCGATAATCTCGTCAAAGCGCTCCAGACGCGCAAGCACGTTGATGAGCGCAAAGTGCGATTGCATGGACGAGCGCGCCAGATCGTAAAGATGGCGCACCTCGGGCAGCGCTCGTTCAAAGTCCTCTTGCTCGGCGTAAAAGCTGCAGATCTCGTGCTGGGCAAAGTACAGCGCATCGGGCGCACGAAGGATTCGCACAGAGCGGTCTTCTTCCAACACCGGTAGCACCATGCGCACCAGCTGGTTATCGCAAAACTGCGTTTGAACCGGACCTGTCGCCAAAAGCTCGGCGACGGCGCACTTAGCCTCCAACTCCTCGACAAGACGAGAAAAGCCTTCAAAAGCACCTGTACGGTCGACTTTTGCCTGCTCGCGCAATTCAACAACACGGGCCACGTATGGGTCGTCGTCCTCTTCCATGACCTCCAACTCGTCAGCCGTATCGGCAAGCAGCAGATCGCGCAGCGCCGGCGGCAGCGTGCGATGGTCATCACGCGGACGAGCATGAACCTCCGCAGGCTCAATCGTCTCCGGAGCGGTTGACTCATACGCCTCAAGCACACGCTTGCACGGCATATCGTCCATGTCCATGCTCTCAAGATCCTTGGCGACAGGCACGCAATCGGCCAGATAGGCCGCGCGCCCAAAGAAATACGTTGCGACAACGCGCTCGCCCTGCTCACTGTCGGGAGCAGCAATCTGCACATAGCAGCGCGTGATGCAGGTGCCCGCGGCAAAACACGCTGCCGCAAGCGTGAGTGCCACGCGCGCATCGTGTTCCGCGGCCCAGACCGCGCGCGTGTCCTCGTCCAGCTCGCGCCAGGCGTCATCTTGAGCGTCGTATTCACGTTGCGGCATGGCATCAACGACAGACTGCCCAAACCGAACGAGCATAATCCCCTCGGCAACGTTTGCCCGATAGGTATAGTCGAGCCGCGTGACCACGTTGAGCGCCTCAACGATTCGCGCAAAACGGGTGCGCACGTCCCACTCGCCGCCCGGCTGGCACGAAACCGTTCCCGGCTTGGCCCACGGGTTATCGCTCGAGGCCGTATCGAGCAGTCGGGGACCATCGTTGGTCGTCTTGGCGATATGCCACGCATCAAAGAGCGCGCAGCCCTCAAGGCTCGGCGAGGATGCCGCAGGGGCCAATCCAGCCCCGATGCGCTCGAGGATGCCGGAGAGGCGGTTGAGACGGCACTCGATGGCAAGCAGCATGTCAATCTCGTCCTGGTCCAGCAGGCTACGATCAAAATTGAGATAGAACAACTTTGACCGGTCGATGCGCGCTAGGCTCATTTCTGACTTGGCGGCAATGGTGCGCAGACGGGGCAAGTCGACCTCGCTCATAAGGGCGGCGGCATAGCGCTCGATACCGCTCGGATTCTCGGCATGGTCAACGCGGTAAAGCAGCGTCTCGATAGCATCGGGGAGCGGTGCCGTGTTAAAGCCCAAAAACACCTCGACCGGCTCGGGCAACTTTACGAGCTTGATCTTGTCGACAACGTTTTGCATACCCTCGTCGAGTCCGCCGGCGTCCGCCGTGTTCACAATAGCGCTTTCGGAGTTGGCAAATATCACGTAGCGCAAGAACATCGAGGCCATGAACTCACCGTAAGGAAGGGCGCGGGTCGAATTCCATGTCTCGTGGTCGGACTGCTCGCGCATGGGGCCTTCGGGAGAGCCGGCAGTTTGCGCACACGCGCGCATTGCACCGTTGGCTTTCCTTACCATAATCTCACCAATACTGGAATCCGACTCGTCAAGGACCAGTTCCATGTCGGGATCGTTGGGCAGCGGAGCCTCGCTGACGGGGCGGTCCACCTTGTACACCTCACCCGAAACGCTTACGTAGCCCAAAAGCGACACATGACTTTTGCCAACGAACTCGACGACATAACAAGATTCATGCTGATCCTCGCCAAAGAGTTTCCAGACCACGCCATATGAGCGTCCCGCAGGCTGCTCGGGCATCGCCGGAAAGCGCTTCTTGGGATCGAGAAACCTGAGCTTGTATGTCGGACGCTCTGCCACGAAATATCACCCTGATCGGTCGCTTGAAGAAGGAGTGGTCGCGAATAAGTCGCGACATCTACTCGGAATCTTACACGAGTCGACAGGAAATCGTCCCTTTGGACGAAAGCACTCAAGCTGGCGTAAAAGAAAAGCCCCCGTTGCCGGGAGCTTTAATCTCAAATGGTGCGGCGTATAGGATTCCGCGCATCCGCTGCGCGGATCCGCACCGGCTTCGCCCGCCTGCCGGCGCGCTCGCCCGCGGGCTAAAAACGCTCCGCGTTTTCTTCACGCCCGCGCCTCGACCGAGGTTCGAATCCATGCAGTGCTTACGTAAAAGAAAAGCCCCCGTTGCCGGGAGCTTTAATCTCAAATGGTGCGGCGTATAGGATTCGAACCTATGACGTTCTGATTCGTAGTCAGACCCTCTATCCAGCTGAGGTAACGCCGCGACTTGTTGATTATTATGCACATGTACTGAATAAAGGTCAAGCGTTTTTCAAAAAAAGTTATTGAATTTGATTTTTACTCATTTTGACCACTTGATGCGATCTTCGACGCATCGCGATATAAGAAAAGCCTCCGTTACCGGAGGCTTTAAAGCTCGATTGGTGCGGCGTATAGGATTCCGCGCATCCGCTGCGCGGATCCGCACCGGCTTCGCCCGCCTGCCGGCGGACTCGCCCGCTCGCTAAAAACGCTCCGCGTTTTCTTGACGCTCGCGCCTCGAACGAGGTTCGAATCTCCGCAATGCCCCCGTAAAGGAAAAGCCCCCGTTTCCGGAGGCTAAAAACTCAATTGGTGCGGCGTATAGGATTCGAACCTATGACGTTCTGATTCGTAGTCAGACCCTCTATCCAGCTGAGGTAACGCCGCAACGCACGGATTATTATGCACGTGAGCCCCCGATGGGTCAAGCGACAATTTGGAAAATTTTTACGAAGCGCTGATTAAGTTGTCATGCTGATCCGCACCGGCTTCGCCCGCCTGCCGGCGCGCTCGCCCGCTCGCTACGGACGCTCCGCGTCCGCTTCACGCTCGCGCCTCGACCGAGGTTCGAATCCATGCGGCGCCGGCGTAA
>DBEWII010000111.1:0-7929 GCA_048384935.1 Collinsella aerofaciens
CCATCGCGACAAGGAGACCATCGTCGGCCTCCAGACCGACAAGCCGCTCAAGCGCGCGCTGCACGTCAACGGCGGTATCCGCATCGCTTGCCAGGCTGCCAGCCAGCACGGCTACAAGATCGACGAGAACGTTGTCGAGCGCTACACCTTCGAGCGCAAGACCCACAACGCCGGCGTCTTCGATGTCTACACCCCCGAGATGCGCGCCTGCCGTTCGGCCCACATCATCACCGGTCTGCCCGATGGCTATGGCCGCGGCCGCATCATCGGCGACTACCGTCGTGTCGCCCTGTACGGTGTCGACTACCTGATCAAGGACAAGGAGGCCCAGAAGGCTTCCACCCCGACGGTCATGACCGCCGACAACATCCGCGATCGTGAGGAGCTGCAGGAGCAGATCCGCGCCCTCGGCGAGCTCAAGATGATGGCCGAGACCTATGGTTTCGACATTTCCAACCCTGCTACCAACACGCAGGAGGCCATCCAGTGGATGTACTTCGCCTACCTCGCTTCCGTCAAGGAGCAGAACGGCGCCGCTATGTCCATCGGCCGTACCTCTACGTTCATCGACATTTACGCTGAGCGCGACCTTGCCAACGGTACCTTCACCGAGGAGCAGATCCAGGAGTTCGTGGATCACTTCATCATGAAGCTCCGCATGGTCAAGTTTGCCCGTACCCCCGAGTACCAGGCCCTGTTCACCGGCGATCCGCAGTGGGTCACCGAGTCCATCGGCGGCATGGGTGTTGACGGCCGTACGCTCGTTACCAAGATGAGCTACCGCTACCTGCACACGCTCGAGAACATGGGCACCAGCCCCGAGCCCAACATGACCGTTCTGTGGTCGACCCGTCTGCCCGAGAACTTCAAGAAGTTCTGCGCCAAGACTTCCGTCGCCAGCTCCTCGATCCAGTACGAGAACGACGACCTCATGCGCGTTTACCACGGCGACGACTACGGCATCGCCTGCTGCGTGTCCTCCATGCGCATCGGCAAGGAGATGCAGTTCTTCGGCGCTCGCGCCAACCTGGCCAAGTGCCTGCTGTACGCACTCAACGGCGGTGTTGACGAGGTCTCCAAGAAGCAGGTCGGCCCCAAGTACCGCGCCGTCGAGGGCGATACGCTCGATTACGACGACGTTGTGGCAAAGTACAACGACATGATGAAGTGGCTCGCTGGCGTGTACGTCAACTCGCTGAACATCATTCACTACATGCACGACAAGTATTGCTACGAGCGCATCCAGATGGCTCTGCACGACAAGCACGTGCATCGCTGGTTCGCTACGGGCATCGCTGGCCTTTCCGTCGTGGCTGACTCCCTGTCCGCCATCAAGTACGCCAAGGTCCACCCCGTCCGTGACGAGAACGGCATCATCGTCGACTTCGAGACCGAGGGCGAGTTCCCCAAGTACGGTAACGACGACGACCGCGTCGACCAGATCGCTCACGACGTTGTGCACCAGTTCATGGAGTACATCCGCATGAACGACACCTACCGCAACTCCGTGCCCACGACCTCGGTTCTGACCATCACCTCCAACGTCGTGTACGGCAAGAAGACCGGTTCTACGCCTGATGGCCGCAAGGCTGGCCAGCCCTTCGCCCCGGGTGCTAACCCCATGCACAAGCGCGATAGCCACGGCGCCATCGCTTCGCTGTCTTCGGTTTCCAAGCTCCCGTTCCGCGATGCTCAGGACGGCATCTCCAACACCTTCTCCATCATCCCGGGCGCGCTCGGCAAGGAGGACCAGGTGTTCTTTGGCGATATCGACCTTGATCAGCTGGGCGAGTAACTATTGTTAGTGCTATACTAACAATAACGATTACTGATTGGCGCGCCGGTTTCGGCCGGCGCCTATCAATCGAAGGAGACACATTATGAAGGTTTCTGAAGTTTCCGAGACTCAGGCCGATAACCTGGTCCACATGCTCGACGCTTACGCCGAGAAGGGTGGCCACCACCTGAACATCAACGTCTTCAACCGTGAGACGTTGCTCGATGCTCAGGCTCACCCCGAGAAGTACCCGCAGCTGACCATCCGCGTTTCCGGCTATGCCGTGAACTTCCACACGCTCACCAAGGAGCAGCAGGACGAGGTCATTTCGCGTACCTTCCACAACAAGTTCTAAAGGGGTTTAACTCCCGCAGGATCGCGAGGGCTGTTTGGGCTACCTCCCAAAACGTCCTCAGACATGCAATAAGCCCTCGCTGCGCACTTCGTGCGGCGAGGGGTTCTTGCGTCCTGCGGAAAGTTTTGGGAGGTAGCCCAAACAGCCCCGGCGGGGTCCTGTGTAGTCACCCTTTAGGCGGAACTCTCCTAATAGATTGATCGTTGGGGATACTTTCTTAGTTGCGCTACCGTTTATCGCGTATAGCTACCGTTTATCGCGTATAGCTACCGTTTGCGGAGTAAGTAACACTTAGCAATAAACCGTGTAGAATCTCAGTTAAGCACGGAGTTTTCCAGGGAGACGCTGTCCTTTGTTATGTGCAAAGGGCGGCGTCTCTTTGGCGCTTGGACGCCGTTGTGCAACAGTGCGCCGGGCGTGTGTCATGTAGTGAAAAGCCAACGTCGAGATGGGTCGTGATAAGAATGGGCAAGTACGTAATCGTGGTTGAGTCTGGGTCGGATGTGACGCCGGAGCTCTGCGAGCGCTACGGCATCGTGCGCGTGCCTATGCATGTCACGATTGGTGACGAGACCGTCGAGGACGGCTCGATCGATCCGCTCGAGATTTACTCGCGCTGTAACGAGTTTGGCGTTATGCCCAAGACCAGTGGCTGCTCGCCTGCGGATTTTGCTCACGTGTACGACCGCATTCATGCCGAGCAGCCCGATGCGACCATTTTGCATCTTGCATATTCCGAGGCCACGACCTGTTCGCATCAGTCCTCGAAGATTGCAGCGGAGGGGCGCGACTACGTGTTCTCCATGGACACGCGCTTTGTCTCGGTAGGCCAGTCGCTCGTTGTCGTCGAGACTGCCAAATACATCGAGGCCCACCCCGATGCCACCGTTGACGAAATTTTCGCCTTCACCAATTCGGTGATGGACCGCGTGCTGTTGGGCTTTGTCCCAACCGATCTCGCCTTCCTTAAAGCCGGCGGTCGCTTGTCCAACGTCGCGTTCCTGGGCGCCCATCTGCTCAAGATTAAGCCCTGCATCGAGGTGACGGGCGGTAAATTCGTGGCGACCAAGAAATTCCGCGGTTCTATGCTCAAGTGCGCCCGTGCCTTTCTTGACCACATGGTAGCGAAGGGCGAGATCGACTACTCGCATATTGGCCTGGCGTATTCGGTGGGTCTTTCCGAGGAGTTGCGCGACGACATGGAAGTCTATGCGCGCGACCTGGGCTTTAAGGACATTACCTGGACTCAGGTTGGTGGCGTCATCTCGAGCCACTGCGGCCCGACCGCCTTCGGTGCGGTGCTCACGCTTAAGGCGTAAAGGCCTGGCGTCTATTGATATCTATCGCCACAGCGGCGGGCAGGTTGCGACAACCCTCCCGCCGCTCTTGCGTGGGGCCAAATAGGACAACCCAATTGGCCGCCAAACCGTTTCACCATCATGCGTATGGGCTAGAATGGCTCTGGCATTTTAATTGGCAATAACCAAAGAGAGGCAAGGTTGCGGGAATGGCTGAGATGACGCTTGAGGGTGTGGATGCTCGTCCCGAGGACTCTGCGTTTACCCTGGGCCGCGTACATTCGATTGAAACGATGGGAACGGTCGACGGACCCGGCATCCGCTTTGTGGTGTTTGTTCAGGGCTGCCCCATGCGTTGTGCGTATTGCCACAACCCCGATACCTGGTCGGTTAACGGCGGCACCATGGTGACCGTCGAGCACCTGATTGACGAGTTCCAGAGTAACCATGAGTTTTACCGCAGCGGCGGAATTACGGTTTCGGGTGGCGAGCCGCTCCTGCAGCCCGAGTTTTTGGCCGACCTGTTCCGTGCAATGCACAACAACCCCGATGGCCGCGTGCATACCTGCCTTGACAGCTGCGGATATGCGTTTGACCCCAACCACCCCGAGAAGTTCGATGCTGTGCTCAACGAGACTGATATGGTGCTGCTCGACATTAAACACGCCGATCCGGCTGAGCATAAAAAGCTAACCGGTTGCGATCCTGCGCGCATCCTGGCGTTTGGCGATGAGCTTGCGCGTCGCAAGATTAAGGTTGTTATTCGCCACGTGGTAGTGCCGGGTATCACCGATACGGTGGAGGAATGCGAGAAGCTCGGTCGCCTGATCGCTCCATGGCACAACGTGGTGGGTTTGGAGATGCTGCCGTATCACACGATGGGTGTCGTCAAGTACGAGCAACTGGGCATTCCCTATAAGCTGGAGGGTGTGCCTCAGATGGATACCGCGCGCATGCCCGAGCTGCGCAACGCAGTCATGACGGGCATGAAAAAGCGCCGCGCCGAACTCAAAAACGCCATCGGCTAGCGGCACTCATTGGGGACAGACTTAAATGAGTGCCCCGGGCACCTAGTTGATTGCTAAAGAGCCCCGTCAAGTTGCGGTGGAATAGTTCTTGTTTTTCGGCTTATGCCGCCCAAACAGGAACTATTTCACCGCAACTGCGTTTTGGGCAAAGATGCGCAACGGAATCGGTGTTTTTGCATAGAAACGCCTGTTTATTGTTTAGAGACACCTTAAACGCGACTGAATATCTTTGGAAAGAAATGCCTGCTATCGACATCGATGGCTGTACCTATGTCATGAGCGTCATGACATCGATGCCGTGGAGCGACCGCTCGAGCGAGGTTACGGCCGCGATTGCAAAGGCTCTGTTTGATACGCGAGCTGCACTGGCTTAGCGTGTTCGTTTGGCGAGGTCAAACAAAATGCTGGTACCATACCTTGGTTGAGAATTTCGTATAGGTTTGGGGAATGGTATGGCTACCATCGCGATTATCGGTGCGCTCGAAAAAGAGATCATGCAGATTAAGGAAGAGCTGAGCGACGTTTGCGAGGCACGGGAGGCAGGCTTGACCGTTGTGAGCGGTGAGCTCGACGACCTGACAGTTGTCGCCACAACGGCGGGCATGGGCACGGTGAACGCCGCCGCTGCAACACAGCACCTCATTAGCAAGTATGCTCCGCAGGCTGTTGTGTTTTCGGGCATTGCGGGCGGTTTGAACCCCAAGCTCCATATCGATGACGTGGTCATTGGCAAACGCCTACGCTATCTGGATACCGATACCGCGCTTATCGCCGAGTCCGCACCGGGGCTCGAGGAGTTTGGCTCGACGCCCGCGCTGGTCGATATTGCCGCCGACGTGCTTGCTGAGCGTGGGTTTGTTGACGCTTCGAAAAATGCAGTCGCTTCGAACGAGGGCACCAAGCAGTTCCTGGTCGGCACGATTGCCACGGGTAACCGCTTTGTGACGGGCGCCACCATGCGCAACGACGCTATCGAGGCGACGCATGCCGATTGTGTCGGCATGGAGGGCGCGGCAATTGCCCATGTCGCAACCAAAAATGGTGTCGATTGCCTGGTGTTGCGCGCTATCAGCGATAATTGTGACGAGGCGTACGATGCAATTTGCGAGCGAGAGTTCGATCTGTTCGAGTACGCGCGTGTCGCAAGTGACATTACGCTCGATATCGTCCGCCGCATTGCCGCTGCGCAATAGCGCGTCTATTTGTAAGAACCTACGACCAAGGAGTGTCCATGGCCGATTCCATTAACTACCAGCTTGCCAAGTTCGTCGCCAGCTATGGCAAGGTTTCGCAGATTCCCGAGTCCACCTGCCCCGAGGTGAGCTTTGTCGGCCGCTCCAACGTGGGCAAGTCGTCGATTATGAACAAGCTATTTGGCCGCAAGAACCTAGTCAAGGTTTCCAGTGCGCCGGGCAAGACGAGCAACATCAACTTCTTTGAGGCCGATGACGTGCACTTTGTGGACCTGCCGGGTTACGGTTTCGCCCGTCGCTCCAAGGCCGAGCGCGACCGCTGGGCCGAGCTTATCGGCGACTTTTTCGACTCCGAGCGCAGCTTTAACTTGGTCGTCTCGCTGGTGGACATTCGTCACGACCCCAGCAAGCTCGACCACGACATGATCGACTACCTGCAGGGCAACGAGTTCAACTTTATCGTTTGCCTCACCAAAGCCGACAAGCTCAGCCGCACCCAGCAGGCCCGCCAGGCAGCAGCCATCAAAAAGCAGCTCAACGTCCCGGCCGAGAACGTGATCATCACAAGCTCCCAGACCGGCACCGGCATCGATGAACTCAAGCGCCGCATCGCCGAGGCCTGCCTCTAGTAAGGGCTAAACCGTCAAAAGCCCCGTTCATATCACCTCAGTGATAGTTATTGGTAAACTATCGCTGAGGTGATATTTTTTAGGAGGTCGATATGGAGCTTTGGCACGGGTCGGAGGTTGTTGTCGAGCATCCATCGTTGGATAAATGCAGGCAATTCAATGACTATGGGCGCGGGTTTTATTGCACACCGCATGAGGAAATGGCAATGGAGTGGGCATGTCGGACCGAGTCTGATGGCATTGCAAATCGATATGAGCTCGATATGGATGGTCTCGCAGTCTTGGATTTGGAGTCCGGGGAGTTTTCAATTCTCAACTGGCTTGCAATTCTGGCGAATAACAGAGAGTTCAATGTTTCAACGCCAGTAGCACGCGAGGGGCTTCGTTATCTGCTGGATAACTGCCTGATTGATATTTCTCCCCATGACGTTATTCGAGGCTATCGTGCAGACGATTCCTATTTCTCGTTTGCAAGACAGTTTGTCAACGGCATGATCTCGCTCAGGCAATTGCAGCGCATTATGTTTTTGGGGGATTTGGGCATTCAATATGCGCTTATGAGTGAGCGTGCGTTCTCGGCGATTAAGTTCCGCGATTGGAAGCAGGCTTCGGGAGCTGAGTTTTATCCCAAACGATTTGAGCGAGAACAGAACGCTCGACGAAAGTGCCTGGATACGGTAAACGGATTTGACTCTGATGGTGTCGACATTAGGGATTTGATGGCAGGGAGGGTTGATTTGAATGATCCAAGAGTTAACGGATCGTGGGCCGAGTAGGACATACCCCGTCTACTACCTCGAGGACGCAATGAACAATCTCGGCGACTGCTTTGACTATGCCGTTAACGATTATGGAGCAGAAGGATCGGAAGTTGCTGAACTCTTTTGCTTGAGCGGCGTAGCTCGCGAGTTCGAATGCGGCAACGCATGGGTAGTGTCGGGAAAATCGGGCGTTGAGCTGTTCGCGCTTATCGCCGAAAGGTCGGGCTATCAATCAAGGCCGATGCCAAATCGAACCTACCGATTCGAAAAGACACCGGAATATTGGACAGGCTGGATATTGGCATACCTTCAGTGGCGCCTAGGAGAGTCTTTCGAAGATTTGCTGCATGTCGTTCCATTCGATGTGCTACGCAGTCTGTACTACCCCTGGCACGAAGCCTCGGAGGAACGCGTGGCTCGCCTCGTCTGCGATATGGCGAAAAAAGCGTCCAGGCAAACCAAGCTTGCGTTAGCAAGAAAGAGGCTCAAGAAAACCCAACAAGATCTGGCATACGAATCGGATGTGTCACTCCGCTCAATCCAAATGTACGAGCAGCGCCAGAGAAACATCAATGAAGCTTCGGTAACAAGCGTAAGAGCCATAGCAAAAGCCCTCCACTGCAACATCGAAGACCTCCTAGAACCAGTCTTCGAATACAAAGAAACCAGCGCAGCGTAAACCAAGCGCACAGGCGAAGCCTGTCACTAGTAAGTGTCCCTACCTAGCAAGAGCCCCTACCAATAAAAAGCAACTATCAGCCCGGCGCTTTTACAGAGTGTAGGTCCCTGTAGCCGCCGCCAGCGAAGTGAACGTAGGGGAGGCCAGGGGCTTTGCCCCCAAATCTTTCCGCAGGACGGCAGGACCCCCGCCGCACGAAGTGCGCAGCG
>DBEWII010000112.1:0-28757 GCA_048384935.1 Collinsella aerofaciens
CCCGGGGCCCTTGGCCCCGGGCGCTGTCAGTTTGCCTAGCGCTTACGGATGCCCCAGATCAGGGCACCGACGCCGGACATGGCGACGACAAACGCCATGAGGAGCTCGGCTGCCTGCTGGTCACCCGTGGTGGGCAGGAAACCCTTGACCGTCTTGACGATGTTCGTCACGGTCTTGGGCGTGCCGGGGTCGGGCGTCGGCACGGGCGTTTCGGGCTTCTTGTACGTGTTGTTAAACACGATGCCCTCGACGCTCTTGTCGCCCTTGGCATATGCGACGCTCGCCTTGAGGTTGCCCTCGCCGCCGTCGATCACGTTGACGGTCGCGGTAAAGACGGACTTGTCATAGGTCATACCGGTCTCGTCGCCCTTGACCTCGCTGATGGTGTAGACGTACGTACCGGGCTCGTCGTACTCGAACTTGTCGAAGCTGATCTTGCCGTCGGCATCGTTGGTGACGGTGGACTCGATGTTCTCGCCAACGAGCTTAAAGCTAAACTCGTCCTTCTTGAGCTCGCGTCCCTCGAGCACCTTGATGGCGCCGATGGAAACCTGCGTAGGCATGGCGTGATACTTGTTGGTAAAGCCAGCCGACTCGGTAGTTCCCTCGAGCTTGTGCGCCGCGGCCAGCGTGCCGTCGCCATTGTCGGAGACGGTGGTCACGACGGTGTAGGTCGTGCCGTCATAGGTGACGCCCTTGTACAGGCCGAGCGCGTTGGGGCAAGCCTCACGCAGCATGTACGTGTGCGTGCCGGGCGCCTCGTAGCGGATCGGGCTCAGCGCGACGGTGCCGTTGGCGTCGTTGGTGCCGCTAGCGACAACCACGCCGTCCTCGAGCAGCTCAAACGTGAACTCGCCCGCTGCAAGATCGCGTCCGGTCAGACGCTTGACCGTCTTGACCTGGTCGGTCACCACAGAATCGGTAGGCGTCACGCTGTAGGTGTTGGTGAACGTGAAGGCAGCGCCGTCGCCGCCGTCGCGCACGACACTTAGGTGTCCGGCACCGTCATCAGTCACGGTGTAGGAGACCTTGCGCGTGGCGTTGGCGTCGTTGGTCACACCAGGGGCGCTACCGGACTCGGTCACCGTGTAGGTAAAGGTGTGCGAGCGCGGAGCGGTGGGGGCTACGGGCTCGGACTCGTCGCCGGGCTCGTCAGCGTTGGCATCAGCGTCGGCGTCGGCCTCTGCCTCGTCAGCATCGACGTCGTCAGCTTCGTCTGCCTCGGCCTTATCGGTCGCATCGTCCGTCACGCCCAGAGCGCGGTTGAGGTCCTCGAGCGTAAAGTGGATCTTGCCAAAGTCCACGTTACCGGCTGCGTCGTTGGTTACGGTCGTGCGCTCGGGCATCGGGGCACCTGCCTCGTCGGCGGTCACGGTAAAGGTGAACTTACCCGTGATGTCGGCCGGGGTCAGGCCCTCGGCAACCTGGAGCTTCTTAGTACCGGTGAGCGCGGCATCCACGGCGTCGGCGCCGTAGACGTTCTCGAACAAGGGCTCGACGCCGCCGTAGTCGACCGTCGCCGTCAGGGTACCATCACCGTTGTCGACGACGATAACCTTAAAGCCAAAGCTCCACGTTGTAGCGGAAACGCCATTCGGCAGCCCGAATAAATCTTCGTAGGCCGTGTAGTTAATGGTCCAGGCAAGCTTGCCGTCCTTATCGGTACGATAAGCAAGCCCAGCAGCCTCAAGATTAGCAAGCATCTTGGTGTCGTAGTGCAGCGTATCAAAGCTCACATGCCCGCCGATATTGGGCTTGAGGTTTTCGTATGCCACAAGCTCACCCTGATAGGCGATGCCGAACCAGAACTCGCCGTCGGCCATCGGGCGACCGGTCAGAGTCTTGGTGGCAACGACCTGAGCAGCGGTACCACCAGGCGTGTTGGTCGTAGCGCTGTAACTGTTGTGGAACGGCACCGGGGCCTTCTCGACCTTGTTCTCGCCACTCTTGTGGACCGTCTCATGCGTGCCCTCGGGACCACCGGAAACGGTCGTCGTAGCAGTGAGCGTACCGGCGGTGTCGTCGGCGATGGCGATCGTCACCGTGCGTACGGCGTCATCGTAGGTGTAACCGGGCTGGCCGTCGTTCGTTTCGGCCACGGTGTACTTGAAGGTCTTGCCGGCGTCAGCCTGCGTAAATTTAACCTCATGACCAGCCAGAATGTCGATCAGTCCGACCGTTGCCTCTGCCGCTTCGGGGGACTTGAAGCTGTTGGCCCCGGGCAGCAGACCGAGCGCGCGAGCCGAAGCGTCGTCAGCAGGTGTCACGGTAAAGGTGAACTGGCCCTCGGTCATGGGGCGGCCGTCCAGATACTTGCTGAGCCACAGACCGCCGGCCGCGGTGTAGTTAAGCTCAGTGCGGTACGTGTTGGTAAAGCGTCCGTTTTCCTTCTTGGTGACGTTGGCGGTCAGCTTGCCCTCGCCGTCCTCAGTCACGGTCACTTCGGCGGTCGCGACATGCCCGTCATACGCCATGCCGGCTGCGTTACCCGCGTTCTCGCGGATCTCGTACGTGTAGGTTCCGGCAGCCGTGTAGCGGATCTTGCCGAACTTGATGGCGGCGATGCCGTCCTTCGCATCCTTCTTGCTCACGGTTACGGTTGCGGGATCGGGCAGCGGGGCGCCTTCGGGGGCGGTGATGGTAAAGCTGAACTCGTCCCCATCCGTCCAGTCGCGGCCGCTGATGACCTTGTTCAGGTCAAAGTCGAGCTCTATATCGAGCGGGGTCACGCTGTAGGTGTTCTCGAAGGTCGCAGCCTCGGCGTCCTTCAGGACATGCTCGGCCTTGAGGGTACCGTCACCGTTGTCGGTAATGGTGGTCTCGATGGTGTACTTGGCGTTGCTGTACGTGATGCCCTTACTGGTGGTTCCGCCGTTGACCTCGCGCAGCGTGTAGGTGTACTTGCCGGGCTTGGCGTAGGTGATCTTGTCCATGGCGATCGTGCCGTCGTCGGCGTTGGTGCCCTTGGCGACGACCTTGTCGCCCTCGACCAGCTCAAAGGAGAACTCGCCGTCCTTGAGATCGCGGCCGGTCAGGACCTTGGTCGCGGTGATCTGGTCGGTGACGCTGAACTCACCAGGATTCGGCTTGTAGCTGTTGCTGAACTTCGCCTCGCCGTCGCCCTTCAGGACATGCTTCGCCTCGAGCGTGCCGTCGCCCTTGTCGGTGATGGTGGTCTCGATGGTGTAGGTCTTGCCATCGTAGGTGATGCCGTTGCCGGCGTCGCCCTTGACCTCGCGCAGCGTGTAGGTGTGCTCGCCGGCAGCGGTGTACTCGATGGGGCTCATCTTGATCTTGCCGCGGGCATCGTTCTTGCCGGTGGCAACAACATCGTTGCCCTCGACGAGCTCGAAGGAGAACTCGCCTTCCTTGAGATCGCGCCCGGTCAGGACCTTGGTCGCCGTGATCTGATCAGTAACACTGAAGCTCTTGGGGGTTACGGTGTAGGCGTTCTCGAAGGTCGCCTTGTCAACATTCTGCAGCTTGTGCTCCACGCTGAGGGTGCCATCGTTGTTATCCTTGACGGTGGTCACAATAGTGTACTCAGCGGTGCTGTAAGTAATGCCATTTTCGGTAGTGCCGGCCTTGGTCTCGCGCAGTATGTAGGTGTGCTCGCCAGCCGCAGTGTAGGTGACAGGATCCATTACGATCTTGCCGTCGGCATTGTTGGTACCGGTGGCGACCACGTTATTGCCCTCGACGAGCTCGAAACGGAACTCGCCAGCCTTGAGGTCGCGCCCGTCCAGGACCTTGTCCGCGGTGATCAGGTCGGTGACGCTGGAGCTCTTGGGGGTCACGTTGTAGGAGTTCTTGAACTCGGCAACCTTGACGTCCTTCAGAACATGCGTGGCACTGAGCGTACCGTCGCCGTTATCGGTGATGGTCGTCACGATGGTGAACTTGGCATCACTGTAGGTGACGCCCTTGCTGGTGGTTCCGCCGTTAACCTCGCGCAGCGTGTAGGTGTGCGTTCCGGCCTTGTCGTACTTCACGGCGCTCATCGTGATCTTGCCATCGGCGGCGTTCTTGCCGGTGGCGACGACCTTGGCATCCTCGCCCTCGCCCTCGACGAGCTCGAAGGAGAACTCGCCGGCAGCAAGCTCGCGCCCGGTCAGGAC
Organism: Collinsella aerofaciens; assembly: GCA_048384935.1. Taxonomy (GTDB): domain Bacteria; phylum Actinomycetota; class Coriobacteriia; order Coriobacteriales; family Coriobacteriaceae; genus Collinsella; species Collinsella aerofaciens_CH. The sequence goes on from DBEWII010000112.1 coordinate 4,119, forward strand.
CTTGGTCGCGGTAATCTGGTCGGTGACGCGCGTCTCAACAGGCGCCACGCTATAGGTATTGGTGAACGTAAAGGCTGCGTTGCCATCCGGGTTGCGGGACACGCTCAGTTTGCCCTTGCTGTCATCGGTCACGGTGAAGGAAACCTCGCGCGACAGCTTGGCGTCGTTGGTCACGCCAGCGACCTCGCCGGACTCGGTCACGGTGTAGGTAAAGGTATGTTCGCGCTTCTCGGGCTTCTCGCCCAGGGCCTTGTTAAGGTCGTCGAGCGTAAAGGTAATCTTGCCAAAGTCAACCTTGCCCCTGGCATCATTGGTCACGCTCGCGTTCGCGGGCATGGGTGCGCCCTCTTCACCGGTCACGGTAAAGGTGAACTTGCCGGTAATGTCAGCCGGGGTCAGGCCATCAGGAACCTGCAGATTCTTCTTGCCCACAAGCGATACCTCGACAGGCGCGGCAGTGTAGGAGTTCACAAACTCGTTGCCGGCGTCGCCGTAGACAGCCGTCGCCGTCAGGGTACCATCGCCGTTGTCGGCAACGGTCACATATGCGTCAATTGCCGCCGTGGTAGCGCTCACGCCCGCAGGCAGCTCGCCGGTCTGCTCGGCAGCAATGTAATGAATAGTCCACGTGGGCTTATCTGCGCTGGCGTCAAACAACGCCTTGTCTTCCTCGACAAGCTTGACAAGCGACTTGGTCGTGTACGTCAGCGGACCGAACTCAACCTTGCCACTCTTGTTGGTTGCGTTCAGCAGGACCTCGTCGTGCCCCGCGTAGCTCAACGTAAACTTGAATTCACCGTCGGCCATCAGGCGCCCCGTGAGTGTCTTGGTAGCCTCAAGAGTCAGCGGGGTTTCCGTCTTGGCGCTATAGGTGTTCGTGAACTTAGTCTCACCCGAGGTCTTTTCAACGTCGGCCTTAAGCTCGCCCTTGGCGTTAGCCGTCACAGTCACCTTGAACGTGGCAACGTTCTTGCTGTAGGTAATGCCACCGGCGTCGCCCTTGACCTCGCGGACCTCATAGGTGTACTCGCCCGGCTCGGCATAAGTAATCTTGCCAAAGATAATGGCTGCCTTGCCCTCTTCGTTCAAATCGTCATTGGTCACGGTCACGGTCGCAGACGCGGGCATCGGAGCATCGTTCTCGGACGTCGCTAAGAGTTCAAACTTAAACTCATCCGCATCCGTCCAATCGCGGCCCTCGAGCACCTTGGTCAGGCCAAAGCCGGCCTTGGTATCCACCGTTGCCGGCGTCACGTTAAAGCTGATCTTGCCGTTGTTGCCCAGGTAGGAATTGACATGCGTCGCGGTCGCCTTGGCGGACACGTTGTTCCACTTGGGGTTGAGAACGTCGGTCGCGGTAACAGTCTGGTTTCCGCCCACGCTGTCCTTGGTGGTGTGGAGCTCGTCGATAAAGGCCAGGCGCGCGGTTCCCACGCTAAACACTAAGTTGCCGTTCTCATCAGGAACTATGGCACCGGCAAACTTTGCGGCATCTCCGCCGATAAACTCGATGACGGCAGTGGCGGGCTTGGCCTCGCCGTTCTCGCCCTGCTCCTCAAACTCATCCTTGTAGTAATAGGTGCCGGTATCTGCCAGTGAATTCTTTGCAGGCTGCGTGCAGTCCTTGTCCGTGTAAATTGGAGTCTGCTTCTGGAAGTAGTAGTAGCGGTTGGTGTCTGCCGGCTCAAAGGTCGCGACCGTATCACCCAACGCATCACCGCTCCACTTGTTTGCGTAGAAGCTCACGGTCTTGCTGCCATCGTCAGCAACGGTCGTATTCTTTTCGATGTAAGCCTTGAGCCCCGTGACCTCCTCAGGCGTAAATAGGTTGTCGAGCGCAACACTCTTCACGCTCGAGGCATACTTCACCTGAATAGGCTTAACGTTGTCGACCGAAAGCTTGCCGTCTACGGTCTTAAAGTGGCTCAGCGGAATCAACGACGCAGGAATGTTAACCGTTACGATATCGCCCTTCTGGGGATTATCATCGCCGGCACGCTGCACGGTGATGAGCAGGTCTTTTGCCTTGCCGGCGAACTCGTAGGTGTCGGTATTGGTTTCTTTGTTGACCGTCTTGCTCGCCTTGGTAAACGGCGTGCCGTTGATGACGACTTCGGTAAATCCGTCAACCTGCATAAAGTCGCCCAGCTCGTCGGTAAACGTGATGTAGCCGGACTTGGTCTCGTCGTAGCCCTTATGGATTTCGGTCGGATAAGGCGCCTCTGATGTGATGGCCTGTGAGATGTCGTCGAAGACCTTCTTGAGCTCTTCGGCATTGGTCGCCGACTTGTAGTAGTCGGAGTTTTCCGCGCGTGCACCATGAGCATCCCATGCCGTGGCATTGGGGTAGTTGCTCGAAACGGCCTGCATGAACTTGTTCTCTTTTTGGCTTTCTCCCGAATCCTGGATACCAGCGCTGGGGTCCGCACCATCAAAGATGCCGATAGTATAAACGGTGGCCTTGCTGTCCTTCATGTTCTTGGCAGCCGTCACAGCAGCGTTAGCAACCGTAGAATCAAACATTTTAAGTTTCGTTGGCGTGCCGTCGGTAAAGAACACAACAATCTTCTTGGCGCCCGCGCGACCAGAAATGCCCTCGGCCAGTTCTAGACCATTGTCGGCGCGCGTTGCACCAGCGGGTGTAATCTCGGCAATCCTATCCTTAAGAGCTTTCACGTTGCTGCCGGAGCAATCGGTCAAGTCTTTCATAACCTGTGTGTAATTGTAGGTGTATCCTCCGTCACGATACGTATCGTTGCCGATCTTGCTGGACTTCTTGCCCGCAAACTTAACGATAGCAACCTTATGCTGCCTATCCACGCCCTCGATACCCTCGTTTTGTTTGGCAATGGTGTCGATGAAGCTGCTGGCAGCGCTCTCCAGTGCATCGATACGCTTGGGCTTGGTGGGATCTCCGCCACCCATAGGATCATCCATCGAGCCAGAAGCATCCAGCACCATCACGATGTCGAGCGGCGTGGTAACCGTCACGGTTGAATTAGACGTCGAGGACATGGCCGAAAGTGAAGTCAGAAAATCCGACTCTTCGTTTTCCTCAGTTGCCTTGACCGTCTTGTCGGTCCAGATTCGGCCGACGTGTTGGGTCGTTACTTTATTGCCACTATGGCCGGCTGCCCAGATTTCCCACCGACCGCTCGTGTCGGGGTCGACGACCGTTTTTCCGGTCATGGCCGGTCCGTCCATTCCTGTGCTGGACCTGGCGTTGGCCTCGGGCAGCATGGCAAATGCTGCAGCCGGCAACACCAGCACCACGGCCAGTATCACCGCCAAGAGACCCCTCGTGTACTTACTCATCGCGTCTCCCTTCTCGCGGTCTCAGACCTTGCAACAGCCTAAAGTTACGAAATGAGACACAATTTGGGCAGGTGACACATGTTCCAGATTCTGTTTTGGGCGTGAGACAAATGTCTCACCAAAGTTGAGACACGGCGTTTTCGCAGGAAAACGGGTGCGACTCGGAGCCATCAGGCAAAAATGATCCGCTTTCCTCCGTCCCCAAAGGGGGCAGTCGATGGCGCTCGCCACGAAACCGGCCCGTCTACTACGTTTGACCCGATACCCCTGACCATAGCCGCGTTTCATGAAAAACCGCGGGCAATTTACCTGCGGTTTTGTTTTTGCGTTGTTCGCCATGGTTGAGGGTAGCAGCCTAAACGTAGTAGATGGGCCCATTTCGTGGCAAACGGGTCACGTGGCAGCCCTCGCAAGGCCAAAATGACCCGTTTTCCTCCGTCCCCGGGAGATCAAGGGCTGTTACGGATATGGTGCCATTTCAAAACTATGCCGGATTACGGGGCTAAAGTCGGGACCCTCATCCATACCCTCATTTTTTGAAAAACGGCAGGCTATCTACCTGCGGTTTTGTTTTTGCGATTTTCGGTATGGCCGAGGGTCCGCTATCCAGCCCCGTAATCCGGCATAGTTTTGTTCGTGGCGGCCCAACCGCGCGTTTAAGTGCGGGGCCGGTGGGGCATAATTGCCCCACCGGCCCCTATTCCAGTTCTATCCCAGCGTTACTCCGGCTTGGTTTCTACCGTGGGAGTCTTGTCCGCCGCGACTGGAGTGCGGGCAGTGTCCATAGTCAGGCAGTGTTTAGGACAGCTCTCGATGCACTCGCCGCACACCACGCAAGCGTACGGGTCGATCGACCAGGTACCGCCCTTGCGATCGACTGCGAGCGCGCCCGCCGGGCAGCGACGAGCACACATGCCGCAGCAAATGCACACGTCCATGTCGTTGACGATATGCCCGCGCAGGCGCTCGGGTGCCGCGAGCTTTTCCTGCGGATAGCACACCGTGACCGGCTGCTTGACCATAGAGCCCAAGGCCGTCTTGGCAAATGTCAGCAAACTCATGCCGCGCCTACCTTTCCGTGCAGCTAATGCAGGGGTCGATGGTCAGGATAATCATGGGCACGTTGGCAAGGAGCACGCCCTGCAGCGCATGCGTCAGACCCGCCAGGTTTTGCGACGTCGGCGTGCGTACGCGAAAACGGTCCAGGTTCTTAGTGCCGTTGCCGCGCACATAGTAATATGCCTCGCCGCGCGGCTGCTCAATCACAACCTCGCCGCGCGCGCCGTCGGCCGGCGTAAGCTTGGTGCGCCCGCCGATACCGTCGTGCGGAATCTTGCCCACAAGCTCCTTGATAATGTCCATGGCCTGCGTGACCTCGGCACAACGCACCTGGCAGCGGGCATAGCAATCGCCATCGGTGGCAACAATCGGCTCAAACGCGGCCAGGTCCGCATAGGCACCGTCGCCAAACATGCGCACGTCGTAGTCCACGCCCGAGGCGCGCCCAAACGGACCGACCATCGACAGATCCAGCGCGTCTTTCTTGCTGATCACGCCCACGCCATGCAGGCGCTCGCCGCAGCTGTTGTCGTCCAAAAACGTATGCACCAGAGCCTCGTAGTCGGGGCGCATGGCGTCGAGCGTCTCGACAATGCCCGCCAGCTCGGAGTCCTCAATGTCGTGCTTAAGGCCGCCGATCTCGTTGATCGACAGAATCACGCGGCCGCCGCAGGTGCTCTCAAAGATCTTGAGAATCTGCTCGCGCAGCGTCCAAGACCGATAGAACAGCGCCTCAAAGCCAAAGGCATCGGCGAGCAGGCCCAGCCACAGCAGATGCGAGTGAATGCGCGAAAGCTCGTGCAGAATGGTGCGGATATACTGCACGCGGTCAGGCACCTCGATATCGAGCATGCGCTCGCAGGCGCTGGCATAGCCGCAGCTGTGGCCCACGGCGCAAATGCCGCAGATGCGCTCGGCGATGTAGCCAAACTGATGCATGTCGCGCTTTTCGGTGAGCTTCTCGAGCCCGCGGTGCACAAAGCCGATCTGCGGAATTGCCTCGAGAACGCGGTCGTCCTCAATCACCAGGTCCAGATGAAGCGGCTCGGGCAGCACCGGGTGCTGCGGGCCAAACGGAATAACGGAGCGATGTGCCATGGACCTTACGCCTCCTTTTTCTGCTTGTCGCGGGCGACCTTGGCGGCAAGCGCCGCGCGGACCTTGGCCGCTTTCTCGGGATCCATGGCGGCGAGCTTTGCCTCCATCTCGGCAGCCTTGAGCGCGGCCTTCGCAGCAGTTTCATCGTGCTGAGCATCGGAGCCGGCAGCCGCAGCGGGCTGAGCGACGGCAGCGCCCGCAGCATCGCCAACGCCCGCAGTGCCCTCCCCCGCAGCGGCCATGGCAGTAGCAGCCTTCTCGGCCGCGGCCTTGCGCGCCTTGGCCTCGGCAGCGGCACGCACCTTCATGGCCTTCTCGCGCGCGGCCTTCACCTCGGGCGTGATAACGCTCATGGGCTCGGCAGTCGAGACCTGGTAGAAAAAGCCCTTAAAGTCAATCTGCATATCGGTAATGGCAAGACCAAACAGATCGTGCGCTTCGTTTTCAAACGGGAATACTGCCGGATAGTACGAGCTGATGGACGGAATCTCCTGGTACTGATTAATTCCCTCAACCACCAGGTTCTCGATCGCATAGCTGCCGTCCTGCGCAATCTGCTCCTGAGCAGCACGGACGTTGATAAACGTATAGACCAGGCGATACGATCCGTCGTCCACACAGCGCTCGGCGTGCATTTGCACAAAGCGCGCGCCGACGCCCTTGAGCGCCTGCACATGCGGCAGGAGCTCGTCGAGCCCGACGGTGGTATAGATAGCCTTTTGCATTACTCGGCCTCCTTCGCAGCGACGGGCGTATCAGCAGGCGTGTCGCCAGCGGCGGGCGCGGCGGACTTCCCGGCAGGCGCGTCACCGGCGACGGCCCCAGCCCCGGCCCCCGTAACTGCCACAAACCCGTCCTCGCCCAGCTCAACGCCGCCGTCCCAGGCAGCGGCACCGCCTACGGTAAGCGGGTCGCCGCCGGCGCGCATCACGGCCTCCTTCTGGTCCAGGATGCCGCACGCCTCCACGATGGCATCGATCACGGTCTCGGGGCGAATGGCGCATCCGGGCGCGTACACGTCCACGGGGATTGCGCGGTCCACGCCGCCGATCACGTTGTAGGCATCGCGGAATACACCGCCCGAACACGCGCAGATGCCGCAGGCCACCACGCACTTGGGCTCGAGCATCTGGTTGTAGATCTGGCGCACGACGGGCAGGTTCTGGGCATTGACCGACCCCGTCACCAAAAAGATGTCCGCATGCTTGGGGTTGCCGGTGTTGACCACGCCAAAGCGCTCCGCATCGAACAACGGCGTGAGCGAGGCCAGCACCTCGATATCGCATCCGTTGCAGCTCGAGCCGTCGTAATGAATAACCCACGGCGAGCGTGACATTTTATGATCCATGGATGCCGCCTCCTAAATAAACACGTCGACGAGGATGGGCATAAGGTTGAGCAGGCCAAACACCAGCGCCACGCCCCATCCGAGCTTAAAGCAGCTGCGCCAGGTGCTGCGTGCGAAGGTGTTATCGATCAGTACCTCGACAAAATACGTCGCGACCATCACGACCAGGGCGACCACCCAGCTCACCGGGTTGTCCCAGACGAAGAACATGCCCACCCACATCAAAAACAGCACGGTCTCGCACCAGTGCATAAGGGTCATCTTGGCCAGCGTGCCGCCGCTCATCTCGGTGGCGACGCCCTGGACAATCTCCTGATGCGCGTGATGCGAGTACGAAAGATCGAACGGCGACTTGCGCAGCTTGATGGTAAGCACCGCGAGCAGCGCGAGGAAAATGGGCGCGCTGTACACGATGATGGGGGCCGACTGCCCCGTCACGGCAATGGAATCGAAGCTGTCGGTGGCAAGGTACAGGCCCACGCTCATCAGCAGAACGGCGGGCTCGTAACTCATAACCTGCAGCAACTCACGATCAGCGCCGACCTGGGCAAACGGGCTTTGCGTCGAGGCGGACGCCAACACCACAAAGATCGCGGCGAGCGTCACCATAAAGGCACACAGCAACGTGTTGGAGCCCGACACAAAGATGCCGCCGCCCACGACGGTGAAGATGAGCGCGCACGCCATGTAGGTATCATCCATGGTGTTTACGCTGGCAGGGGCCTTGCGCAGCAGCTTGGCAACGTCGTAGAAGGGCTGCAGCAGGCGCGGGCCCACGCGGCCCTGCATACGGGCCGAAAGTTTGCGGTCAACGCCGTCGATCAGGCCACCCACAAGCGGCGCAATCAAGGCAAACGCCACGGTGCCAATAAATATGCCCACGACGCCCGAACCTTCAAAATACTTGCCGCGCAACACCGAGGGCGCGCTCATAGCAAGCCGCTCGGGCCCAATCCACGCGCAACACAGCAGCGCAAACAAGATAATGCTGCAGCACACGACGCTACCCGCGGGGCCAATACGCTTCTCGCCAAGGGCGTCCTCCGAGTACCAATTGCGCTTTTCGGCCTTCACCTCGTGTCCCATCGAGCCGCGGAAATGGCGGTAATTGTCGGTTCCCACACCCGAAAGATATACGTTTACATGCGGTTTGTTGCTCACGCGGAATGACGTCAGCAGCACCACGGCGATAAACGCCACGATAACCACCATCAGATACATGGCGTCCTTGCCAATAACGTATGGCACGCGGCCAAACACCATGGCCAAGTAAGGCGACACCAGACCGCTCGAGATAACCGGGAACGCCACGCAGCACAGAATCAGCAGCGCGGCGATGGTGTTGAGCGCCATCCATTCGGTCTTATGGACATTGACCTCAACGTTTTGAGCCGTGGGGTCGACGCCCGAAAGCTTGGCGAGCCACTTACCCCAGAAGTAAAACGTCGCGGCCGAGCCAAAGGCAAGTACCATGATCATGAGCACGTTGCCGGTCTGCGCGAACGCCACCAGGGCGCCCCACTTGGACACGAGCATGCCAAACGGCGCCACAAACATGCCCATAATGCCCAGCATCATCAGACGCGTCAGGTGCGGCATGCGGCTGAACAGACCGTCCATGTCCTCGATATTGCGGCTGCCGATATGATGCTCGGCCGTGCCCACGCACAGGAACAGCAGCGACTTTGCCACCGTATGGAACAGGATCAGAAAGATGGCGGCCCACACGGCCTCGGGCGCGCCGACACCCAGGCAGGCACTGATGAGGCCCAGGTTGGAGATGGTGGAGTACGCGAGCACGCGTTTGGCGTTGCTCTGCGAGATGGCCATGAGGGCAGCGAGCAAAAACGTGATGGCACCCACACTCGTGACCATAAAGCCGGTCACGGGATAGATGGCATAGAGCGGGCTCAGCTTGACCATTAGGAACACGCCGGCTTTGACCATGGTGGACGAATGCAGCAGGGCGCTCGTGGGCGTGGGGGCAACCATGGCGCCGAGCAGCCAGGTGTGGAACGGCATCTGCGCGGCCTTGGTAAGGGCGGCGAGCGACAGCAGGATGACCGGCATCACCAGCAGCGCGGATTGCGCGGTTCCAGCGCCGGAAAGCTCGATCATGCCCGAGATGGTCAGCGGCATGCCGTTAACGTGCAGGTACATGAGTCCGGCCAAAAACGCGATGCCGCCCAGCATATTGAGGATGATCTGGGTGAAGGCGTTTTTGATGGCCTCGGGCGTGCGCGTGTAGCCAATCATAAGGAACGAGCACACGGTGGTGATTTCCCAGCCGCAGAACAGCCACTCGAGGTTGTCGCTCGTCACGATGACGAACATGGCCGAGAGGAACAGGAACATAAGCGCCAGGAACTGCGGGCGACGGTCGGGCGCGGTCTGCCCGCGCAGCGCGGCCTCGTGCTCGTCGTGCGCTTGGAAATCCTTCATGTAGCCCAAGGCGTAGATACAGATAAGGCTACCGACAATGCCGACGGCGAGGACCATGATCACGCTCATGTAGTCTAGGTAGAGCGGCGTTGCGGTGACGGCTTCGGCTGCGGGCAGCGTCATGGTCGCAAAGGCGAGCGAGCCCACCAGCTGGACTATGCCGAGCACCGTGGTGAGCGCGTTCCTATATTTGTACGCGTTGTACAGGATGACGGCGCACAGAATTACGTCGATGACGGAGCTGATGATCGAGAGCGCATGCGAGGTACCGGGGGCAATCTCAAAGCTCTGCGGACCCGTGCAAAAAAACATGACGGCGACTACAACTGTCACCGCCATGATAATGCCGGAGCCTATGAGTCCCACCGCATCGCGGGCGCGGTCACCGCGCGCGAGCAGCATGCCCAGCGCCGGTACCAGCGGAAACAGGGTAAGGAAATACAGTAGCGTCATACCATCACTCCCCCATGCAAAAACGCTGCAATTGTTTAACGTTATAGCTCAATTGATGAGTAGCGGCGGCGGGTTTTCGGTCAACTGGGGAGTTTTAGGCGTACGGGGCAAGGGCACGTCCGCTTTGGAGCAGAGAGGCGGCAAGAAAAATGCGCCCCTGTGGGCGCACCATCCCGTTTGCTATTCCGCCTTTTTAACGCGCGGCTTGCGACCGCGCGGCTTATCGACCAGTGCGGACTCACCGCTCTCGCGGTACTGACGGCACCAAGCCTTGACCGAAGACTCGCTGGGAATCTTGTGCTTGATCATGGCCTCGCGAACCGTTAAGCCGTTTTCCAAGCGGTCCTTGACCACGGCGAGCTTAACTTCGTACGAATAGGTGTGATGATGCGAACCGGCGTTGAGAACGGCGTCGGCACCGCCCACGGCATACGCGCGGGCCCACTGACGAGCCGTGGCCTGGGGAATGCCAAGCTCCGCGGCGAGGGCGCGATGACCGACCCCCTCTTGGAGGATCTCGACGGCGCGCTGCCTAACCTCGGGCGCATGCGTGCGAGTCCTAGTTGCTTCCGACATACCTGCCATTTCTTAGCCTTAACCGTTAATCTGCTTTCTTACGTGAAAGTTAGATAGTAGCATTTTACTGTTTGCTCAAAGCAGTTAATTAAAATAGACGTGGTGTTATCTGGGCATTTGGCACCAATTTACGACATTTCTTTATCGATTATTTACGCTGGTAGCTGACTCGCAGCTAATCGTCATTCGCTTGTCAACAAAATTGGCATCTCTTTATGTCCTTTGGCATAGAGGATATAGTTATTAACCCCTCCCCCAATAATTTTGAGCAATCGGCAAGGCAGTAGACGTCCTTACTCCTCATGATTACCGCGCATTGCCATCCACCGGAGCAAAACAAAAAGGGCGGGGCCTGCTGCGCTTGCAGGCCCCGCACCGGTTGACACCCGACGGGACACAGCCGGGCGAGGCGGATCCGTGCTACCGCCCCGCCTGGCCGCGATGTTCAACTACAGCTCGTTGGCCGCGTGATACGCCGTGCGAATGGCGCTCGCGATGTCGGCGGTGCGCTCGCCCGAGCAGTCGCCCACGCAGGTCACGGGCACCGTCACGCCATCCAGGTCAAACGCGTTGGCCTTGGAGCCCACGGCCATCACCACGTAATCGCAGGCGATCTTCACCGGCTCCTCGGCGCCGTCCTCGGTGGTACGAACGGCCTCCACGCCCTCGTCGGTAATGGCGGTCAGGCGGGTCTTAACGTGCTGCTCCACGTTGTGGGCGGCAAAGTCACTCATAATCAGCGGCAGAATGGTCTCGGACTCGCCTGCGGCAATCTTGTCGAGCATCTCGACAATCGCCACCTCGCAGCCGTGCTGCAGCAGGTACTCGGCAGTCTCGGTGCCCACCAGGCCGCCACCGATAACGGCGACGCGGCCCGTAAGCTCCACCTTGCCGGCCAGCACGTCCCAGCTCGAGACGACCTTCTCCGAGTCGGCACCCGGAACGGGGATGACCACGTCATGCGCGCCCACGGCCACAATCGCGGCGTCGGCGGCGTTGAGATCCTCGGCCGTAGCGGCATGGTTGAGCTCGACCTTCACGCCCAGGCCGGGCAGAATCTTCTCGTAATACTCGACCGAGCGCATGATCTCGTCCTTGCGCGGAGGCGCGGCTGCCAGCACAATCTGGCCGCCCAAGTGATCGCTCGCCTCATAGACGGTCACGTCGTAGCCGCGCTTGGCCGCTACGCGCGCGGCCTCCAAGCCGGCAATACCGCCGCCCACCACGGCGACCTTCTTGTCGCCCTCGCCCGGCTTGATGGCGATGGTCGCCTCGTCGCCGTTCTCGGCATTGAGCACGCACGAGATGTACTTGCGGTTTTGAATCGCATCGACGCAGCCCTTGTTGCAGTTGAGGCACTCGCGAATGGGCTCACCCGTGGCGGCCTTCAGCGCAATGTCGGGGTCGCACATGAGCGAGCGGCCATAGGCGATGATGTCGGCGGCGCCGTCTTCCAGAATCTTCTCGCCGGCCTCAACCGAGACAACGCGGCCGACGGTTGCCACCGGCACGGAGACCAGGGCCTTGACGCGCTCGGCCACGGGCAGCGTCCAGTTGTAGGGCATGGCGCCCATGGGCGGAATGGTGTCGCCCATGTTGCCGGTGTGGTTGGCCTGTGCGACCTGAATCATATCGATGCCCGTACCCTCGAGCAGCTTGGCGAACTCGCAGGCCTCGTCGGGCTGCAGGCCACCCTTGCCGCGCGGCGTGCCGTCGGGGTTCTCCATGATCACGGGGAGCTTGTACTCCACCATCAGCTGCGGCGCGGCCTCCTTAATGGCGGCGACGACCTCCAGCGCGTAGCGAACGCGGTTCTCGAACGAACCACCGTACTCGTCGGTGCGCTGGTTGAGGATGGCCGAGCACAGCGAACCCACCAGGCGGTCGCCGTGGACCTCGATGGCGTCGATCCCGGCCTGCTGTGCGCGAGCGGCCGAGGCAGCGATGGCCTCCTTGATCTGGGTGAGCTGCTCTACGCTCGCCTCGTTCACAAAGTGCTGCATGTCGTGATGCAGCTTGGCGTAGGCCTGGTTGCGGATCTCGTTGGACTCGGCCATCTTGGCGGCAAAGGTCTCCTCGTCGCCGGCGGCCTTGGCCTCCTGCGCGGCCTTGGCGGCGGCCATGGATCCCATGACCATGCGGCCGACACCGGGCACATCGTACTCGGGGTGGAACAGCTGCAGCGCGACCTTGGCGCCGTGCTTGTGGACGGCGTCGGCCAGCGCCTTAAACGTGGGGATCTGGGCGTCGGTTGCCAGCTTGGGCGTGGGGCTTGCGGTCATGACGGGAGCGACGTCGCCGATGACGATGTAGCTCACGCCGCCACGGGCCAAGCGCTCGTAAAAAGCCAGGCTGCGCTCGCCGATGGAACCGTCACGCTCCTCGTAGCCGGTGGTCAGCGGCGGAAACATAATGCGGTTCTTGAGCTCAAGGGGGCCAACCGTAATGGGCTGGAGCAGCTTGGATGCAGGTGCGGTCATGGATATTCCTCTCTTGTAGGCGCGGCGGCGATGATGCCGCGTAGTTGTCTAGAGTATATGGCATGGAGGCACAGCAGCACAACGGAAATCGGCGAATATCAGGTGGCGGCAGGTGGATGGGGCAGAGCGGCCCGTCGGTTTGCCCGCCGGTTTATCTCAATCTGTAACAGTTACGCGGCAAAACCGGGTCTTACTGTTACAGATCGAGATTTTGTTTGAGAGGCCGAGAATTGGATCGAAAACACGGTCCCGAAATAACAAAAAAGCTCGCCGGCTAGGCCGACGAGCTGCAAGTTCTTGGTCGCGGGGGCAGGATTTGAACCTACGACCTCCGGGTTATGAGCCCGGCGAGCTACCAGACTGCTCCACCCCGCAATGTCTGGGCGCTTCATGTGCGCAAGAAAGAATATTACGCGGGAGTTCGGTAAGCGGCAAGGAAAATCTCGTAGAGCATAATTCCTTCATATTTAAAACCCCTCAGCCCCTATCACCGTAAACGAATCGCAGCCGAGCGCCGTCGGCGGCGCGTATACAATGGTGCGCGTCCTTTTATGCCAACACTGGGAGTAGACATGCTGCTCGCTATCGATATGGGAAACACGCAGACGGCCATGGGCCTGTTTGACGGAGACGAGCTGGTGCAGTCGTGGCGTATGCCCACCGACCGCTCCTATACCGCCGACGAGATCCACGTGCGCCTGATGGGTTTCTTTAAGATGTACGGCCTTTCGCTCGATGCGGTCGACGCAATCGCCTTTGCGGGCGTGGTGCCGCAGCTCTCGCGCGAGTGGCACGCCGTGGCCGACCGCATTGCCGCGGACGCCATCGTCATCGGGCCGCAGACGGCCGCGGTGACCAAGCTGCGCGCGGCGCGCCCCCAGGCCGTAGGTGCCGATCGCGTCGCCAACGCCGTTGCGGCCGAGACTTTCTACGGCGCGCCGGCAATCGTGGTGGACTTTGGCACCGCGACCAATATCGACGTCATCGATGAGGACGGTTATTACATTGGCGGAGCGATCGCGCCGGGCATCCGCATTTCGATGGACGCGCTCGCCGCCCGAGCCGCCAAGCTCGCCAGCGTGCCGCTCGAGGCGCCCGAGCATGCCATCGGCCGCGATACCGAGGAGTGCATCAAGGTGGGCGCCGTGACGGGCGCCGCCGCCATGGCCGAGGGCCTGGTCGCGCGCATGAAGCGCGAGCTGGGGCGCGAGGACGCCACCGTTATAGCCACGGGCGGCCTCGCCAGCATCGTCGCCGATTCGACCGACGCCTTCGACGTGGTCGACGGACAGCTCACCATTAAGGGCATCTGCGAAATCTACCGTCGCATGCAGGAGCTAGCGTAGGCTCTGGCGAAGCCGAGACGCTACAGACCGCGAATTCGTACAGCCTCGGGCGGAAACTCTTGCTCGCCGGCATCGGTCTTGATGGTCGCACGACCCCAGATGTCCAGGCCCGCAAACACACCGACCGCAAGCGGCAAACCGTTGGGCGACACCGCCGCAACTTGGCGACCGAGCAGCGGCACCATATCGAAGTACTCGCCCAACACGGGGGCCAACGGCCCTGCGGCGCCTTGCGGCGTGTTGGCAACAACCGCCCAGGCGTCCACGCGGGCCAGCACGGCGGCGGCCAGCGCCTCGACCAGCGCTTCGTCAGCCACGTCCACACCAAGCTCGCTCAACGCCGAACGCTCAATATCCACCGTCACGGCACCGAACATGCCCGCGGCACCGGCACCGCCGTTCACGGCAACACGCGCGAGCGACGTCTCAAACGCAGGCGCACCGCACACGATATCGCTCGGCCACCGGATACCCACCTTGCCGGCAAGGCCCAGGCCCGGCGTCGACACTGTGCCCACAAGCGCATCCATCATGCCCATCGCGGCCACAAACGGCAGGCCGTGGAAGGCGTGCATATTCACATCCGGACGCACGACCAGCGAAAACGTCAGCGAAGCATCGCCCGCGCTCCACGCGCACCAGCCCGCGGACACGCCCTCGCGGCCCGCGTTACGCGCCGCGTCGAGCTCGGTGCCGGCGGCAACAGCATTCATCTCGATCATCTACATACGCCCCAATTCGCCAACGATATGGCCCACGCGGTCCTCGGGCTCCTTGACCTCGACACCGTTGTAGCGGAAGAACCGCGCCGGGTCGTGCATCAGGTCCTCGAGCGGCACCAGCACAAAGTCGCGCTCGCCAATGAGAGGATGCGGCAGGCGCAGCTTTTTGCCGCCGTGGGTCTCGCCATCCATCCACAGCAGGTCCAGGTCGATGGTGCGCGGACCGTTGGCCTTGGCCTTCTTGGAGCGGTCGCGCCCCAGCTCGGCCTCGATCTTCATGAGCTCATCGAGCAGCACCAGCGGCGCCAGCTCGGTCTTAATCTCGATGACGGCATTGGCAAAGGCGTCCTGGCGCGTCTCGTAGGCCGGTTCGCTCTCGTAGATGCGTGAGCAGTTGGACACGCAGGTGAGCGGGATTTCGGCGATCATGTCGCGTGCGGCGCGGATGTTGTCGCAACGATGCCCCAGGTTGGAGCCCACGGCCACAAACGCGCGACGCGGCTGCGGCTTAGCAACAGCCCAGTAACCGTTCAGGAACTGCGCAAAGCCCGCGACGTCGTGCACGCGCACAATGTTGGCACCGGCCTGGATAGCGCCCAGGCACACGCCGAACGTGGCGGCATCGCGCTCGGCGGCCTCGGTCACGCCCGAGACAGCGCCCACAAAGCGCTTGCGCGACACGGCGCACATGAGCGGATATCCCAGCGACGCCATCTTGGCGGTCTCGCGCTGGATGACGATATCCTCGTTGGCCGTCTTGCCAAAGCCCGGGCCCGGATCGATGCAGATGCGGTCGCGCGACACGCCGGCGTGGATGAGTGCGCGGGCCTGATCGGACAGAAAGCCCATGACGCGGCGCATGATGGGCGCCGAATCAGGCAGGGTAAAGCGGCGAAGCTGCGAGGTGGGAACATAAGCCTCCTCGCGGCGGGCGCTGCGGCGCATCATGGCGGCCAGGTGATCGCTGGGCTCCGGCGAGGACTCAGGGTTCGCGGCGGCCTCGGCGACAGGGGCGGCCTCTTCGGCAGCCGGTGCCTCCTGCTTCTGCTCGTCCGTAGGCTCGGACGCGGGCTCCGGATCTCCAAACGGCAGCGAGGGCTGCACCACGCCACCCGGCAGCTTGGCCTCCGTCTTGGGCTCGCCCAGCAACTTGCCACGGCGACGGCGGGCAGGCTTCTCCGCCTCGCGCGCGGCCTCAGCAGCTGCCTCGCGCGCCTTCTCGGCAACAAACGCCGCGGCAGAGGTATCAAGCTGCACCGTCGCGTGCGTGCGGGTGGGCGCGGCGACCTCGCCGGCATGCATCACGATGACGCCGCAGGTGCTCGTCTTAACAAACTCGACCATCTTGGGATCGGTGAAGCCGGTCACGTCGTTGACGATCGAGGCGCCGCAGCGCACGGCCGCCTTGGCAACCGCCACATGACGCGTGTCGATCGAGACGATGGCGCCCTCCTTGGCCAGCGCGCGCACCACGGGCAGCACGCGGCGAGCCTCCTCGTCGGGGTTGACCGGGGTAAAACCGGGGCGCGTGGACTCGCCGCCCACGTCGATGATGTCGGCGCCGGCGTCGAGCATCGCCAGGCCGTACTCGATGGCGGCATCCGGGTCGAAGTGCTCCCCGCCATCGCTAAACGAATCGGGCGTCACGTTGAGGACGCCCATGATGCGCGGACGGTCAAAGCTGAGCTCATACTTTCCGCACCGCCATGTCTTGCTGTCGTTCGCCATGAACATCCTCCTAAAATGCCCACGCCGCCGAGCTTGGGGAGCTGGCGGCGGGGTCGCTTTGCACTCAGTCTTTCTATTGTATCCGCGCGCGCGGGCTAGAACGCAAACGCGGCCGCGATGTCGCAAGAAATCAGCAGGTCGGCATTTGCATCCTGATCGGTGGGAGCAAGGTTGCATATGGCCAGCGTATCGCCGGTAAAGTAACGCGTAAGGCCTGCCGCCGGATACACCACGAGCGAGGTCCCGCCCACAATGAGGGCATCGGCCGCGGCGATGGCGGCAACGGCACCGGTCAGCACGTGCTCGTCGAGCGGCTCCTCGTAGAGCACTACATCGGGCTTGATGCGGCCGCCGCACGCGGGGCACGCGGGCACGCCCGCGGTATCCTCGTGCTCGCGCGAGCAAATCCACTCGGCGCTATAGACCGCGCCGCACGACTGGCAAATGTTGCGATGGACCGATCCGTGCAGCTCAAACACTCGCTGTGAGCCGGCCATCTGATGCAGGCCGTCGATATTTTGTGTCACCACGGCATTTAGCTTGCCGGCGCGCTCCAGCTCGGCCAGCTTGGTGTGGCAGCGGTTGGGCTTGGCGCCAAGCGCGATCATCTTGGTGCGGTAAAAGTCGAAGAACTCCGCAGGATGCGCCTCGTAAAAGCTGTGCGAGAGCATGGTCTCGGGCGGATAGGCAAACTGCTGGTGATACAGGCCGTCCACGCTACGGAAATCGGGGATGCCACTTGCCGTGGAAACACCCGCGCCGCCAAAGAAGACCACGCGCTTGTGGGTATCAAAAAGCTCCGCCAGCGCGGCGGAGGCCTGCTTGGGATCCGATATTGCCTGCGTCATATGAGTCCTCCGTCCTTGTTAGTCGGGCAGCGTTGGGCGACGTCCCAGCATGCGGCCTTTAAGTCAGCACGCGCGGAACCCACCCCGCCCCTGTTGCGTTAATCTTAAGCCTGCCAACCCCGTCGAAAGGACACCATGCCTCAGACTTACACCTTTGCCTCGTGGAACGTTAACGGCCTGCGCGCCGTGCTCAAAAAGGACCCGAGCTTTATTCAAATCGCACAAGAACTCGACGTCGATATCCTGGCGCTGCAAGAGACCAAGCTGCAAGAAGGCCAGGTTGATATTGACCTGCCCGGCTATCACCAAACCTGGAGCTACGCCGAGCGTAAAGGCTATTCGGGCACTGCGGTCTTTAGCCGCCAGGAACCGCTGCGCGTGCTGCACGCCGACGCGCTGTTACCCTACGCCGGCGAGGGCGAGGCGGCCGAGCTCGTCGCCCAAGCCGCAACCGAGGGCCGCGTCTGCGCGTTGGAGTTCGACAAGTTCTGGTTTGTGGATGTCTACACTCCCAACGCGCAAAACGAACTCGCCCGCATCGACGTGCGCATGGCCTGGGATGATGCCTACCGCGGCTTTTTGAGCGCGCTTGAGCGCGAGACCGGCAAGCCCGTCGTAACTTGCGGCGACTTTAACGTGGCACACGAGGAGATCGACCTTAAGAACCCCAAGTCCAACCGCGGCAACGCCGGCTTTTCGGACGAGGAGCGCGGCAAGTTTACCGAACTGCTTAACGCCGGCTTTACCGATACCTGGCGCGCGGCAAACCCCGACGTCGAGAGCGTTTACAGCTGGTGGAGCTACCGCTTTAATGCCCGCAAGAACAACGCCGGCTGGCGCATCGATTACTTCTTGGTAAGTGATTCAATCGCCAATACCGTGCGCGACACCGGTATCCGCGGCGATATCTTCGGCAGCGACCACTGCCCCGTCACCCTCACGCTAGAGCTCTAGCCCCAAGTAATTCCTGGGGGACAGAGAAAAACAGATCATGTGACCCCCCCTCCCCCCCTATAAGTTGCGGTGGAATAGTTCCTGTTTGGGCAGCAAATAGCCAAAAACGAGAACTATTCCACCGCAAGTTCGTGAGGGAACGCGAAATGCCTTACAGCCCGTATTTCACGACGACACGGTTAATGCGACGGCACCAAGACCTGTACAAGGCGGCCAAAAACACGCAGGTCGCAAGGCCGTGCGTAATATCGAACGGCACTGCCGTGGCAAGACGCGCCACGGCACCCGCCCAAGTAAGCGGCTGTACAAATCCAATGATGTCATACGCGTTGATCACCACGCCGTACAGCAAACCCGAAGCAAAGCCGTAGGTCAGTAGCGCCGGCATGCGCACGGTGCCATCGGCGCGGTCGAACGCACCCGCATACGCCAGCGCACCGCCAACGTATCCCACGAGCCCCCAGGCATACATCTGCCATGGCGTCCACATGCCCTGTCCAAAAAAGAAATTGCTGGTCAGCGCCGCCAGCGCGCCAACCATAAAACCATTGCGGCGACCAAGCACCGCCCCCGCGATAATGGCGATGGCGCTCACCGGTTTAAAGTCGGGAATGGGCCCAAACAGGATGCGCCCCGCCGCCGCCAGCGCCGCCAGCACCAGCGTGGGCATAATCTGGCGCAAACCCGGACGAGATGCCTCGTAACCCGCAAAGAACAGTGCAAGCACCAGCGCCACCACGACAAGCATGGCAAGCGCCGCCTGCTCAACTCCCGCCAGCAACGCCGCTGCCATCACCGCCGGCACCGCCAACAACAGCGGGATCTCCAGTTTTGTGAGTAAACGCGAGAAACGACAGTCCGTCATCCCATCACGCCCTATAGAACACGTTGTCGGCAAAGAAGTCGGCCGGGGGCTCCACGCAGGCAATCTCGCCGTCGAACATCATGGCGACGTCATCGGACGCCTGCTCGGCAAAGTCTAAGTCGTGCGTGGCCATGATGACGGTACCGCCAGCTTTCGCATGGTCACGCAGGGCGCGAGCGATGATGCGGCGGCTGGCCAGGTCCAAACCCTTGGTGGGCTCATCAAGCAGCAGCAGCTCCGGACCAATCAACAGTAGCTTTGCCAACGCAAGCAGCTGGCGCTGACCGCCCGAAAGATCGTACGGGTGACGCGCCTCCAAGCCCGCCAGGCCCAGGCGCGCTGCCTGCTCCCGTGCTGCGGCCTCGTCGTATCCGCAGGTCGAAGCCCATTCCATCAGCTCGTCGCGCACCGTTTCGGCGACCAGTAATGCCTTGGGATTCTGTGGCAGCAGTGCCGCCGAAGCCGCCCCACGCACCATGCGGCCACGCTGCAGCTTAGCCGTCTTGGCCAGCACCGAGAGCATCGTCGACTTGCCGCAGCCGTTTCCGCCCACGACCGCATGCACCGCGCCGGCTGAAAACGTCACATCGAGCCCGCGTAGCACCCAACCGCACGCGCGATCGTAGCGGAACCAGCCTTCCGACAAGGTGGTAGCCGACCCGCCGTGCATTTTTTGGAGTATTCTGCTTCCATACGTGCGTGGGAAGGCTTCCGAGCCGTTCTCGAGCGAGGTTTGCGCCACAAATTCGGACGATTTGTCCAATTCCGAACTTTTTTTCGCGCTCGATACGTCCCCGGGCGGCTCCAGAGAGCCCAAATTGTCCTCACGCCTGCTGAATACTCCGTTTTTTGCACATCGGATGGCACCCCACCCCAACATGTCATCGGAAAACAGCGATTCTCGGCGTCCCAAAGAAGCCATGTCCGCCACTTCGCGCACGCGACCGCCCTCAATCCGGTACGTACACGTCGCATACTCGAGCATCGGGCGCGGCTGATGCGTCGCCACAACAACCGTGCAACCCAGCTCGCGATTCACACGAAACAGCGCGTGCAGGAAATTCTTCTCCGCAACCGGATCAAGCTGAGACGTGGGCTCGTCGAGCAGCAGCGCGCGCGGGCGCAGCGTCAGAACGGCCGCCAACGACAGCAACTGTTTGCGACCGCCCGAAAGCGTGTCAGTATCGCGGTGAAGCCAATCTTCCAGCCCAAAGAAATAGCTGGTCTCAGCTACGCGACGGCGCATCTCATCACGCGCTAGCCCCAAGTTTTCCAGGCCAAACGCCATCTCGTGCCACACGGTCTCGCACACGATCTGGTTCTCGGGGTCCTGAAACACATAGCCCACGCGCTCCGCGGACGCCCGAACATCCATGTCGGCGACGGGCCTGCCCAGCACGAGCAGTTCGCCAGTGCGCTCGCCCGCCGGAGCGATCTCGGGCTTGAGCAGCGACAGCAGCGTCGACTTACCCGATCCGGTACCGCCAACAAGCAGCGCAAACGCACCTTGGGGAACAGACCAGTCGAGCCCCTCGAGCACCGCAGCATCAGCATCGGGGTAGGCAAAGCTCAGGCTCCGCACCTCAATCGCCGGCATATCCGGGCCGCACGCCGCGCCCGACACCGGGCCCCTATCCAACCGAGCCATCAGCCAAACCTCCTCTCATCAATCGCGTGCAATGCGCAAGGCAGCATCATCCAGGCAGCGTACACGACATAGCCCAGCCACGGCGCCGGCACCGAGAGCTGCGGATAAAACGAATACTGCGTCGTCGCGGTCGCCGCCACGGCCACCGCGGCGGCACCAAACAGCGCGAGCCCGACCAGCGCGGCAACGTCGCTGCGCCCCAGTCGATACCGCGCATACGTCGTACGACGTGTCGCGGCACCCCACCCGCGCGAGCGCATCGCGTCCGCGCGCTCCAGCGAATCTTCCATGCCCCAGCCCATCAACACGCTCGACGCCCGCAGGCGCGATCGCACGGGATCGGTGGGCGCGCGGCCCGGCACATCAATCGCATCCTGCACCGCCAGCACCGTACGACCGCGGCGCAAAAACTGCGGGATAAGCCTCATGCACATCGAGATCATGAGCGCAATCACCGGTGCGGCATTGCCCAGCAGCGCGAGCACCTTGTCGTATTCGAGCATCGACGCCGCGGCCTCAAACCACAGCACGCTCGCCACAAACAGTCCGCCCATGCACAGGCCATATACCATGCTCTCCAGATACACCGTGCGCATGCCAATACGGAACAGCTCCGTCGAACCCGAAGCGCTAAACAGTGGATTGACCAGCGCGATAATCAAAATCACCGGCAGCTGCCAGCGGAGTGCGCCCAGCGCGCGCGCAGCACCGCGCGTCGCAAGCCCGTACGCCAGCCCGCCCGCAAGTGACAGCGCGATCAGCACCGGCTGCATCGAGAACATGGTGAGCCCCAGCGTCAGCACTATATAGAGTGCCGGCACCGCCGGATGCGACATCGAGAACGCCGCGACGGGCTCGCCGCCAAACTCCTCTCGTATGTTGTCCACGGGTGCCCCCGCCCCCTCGCTCAAACGACAGCTCCGCAGCACCGCCAACGCCGCACGCAAGCAGTGCAAACGCCACGCCGGCGGCAGCGACATCGGCCGTCACGCGTCAATCGTTACGCGCTCATCATATGCCTGCGGTATCATATTGCGCCGTGTATCGTTTCCAAACACACGTCTCTATAACGTAACAGGAGATCACATGGACGCAACCGCAATTATCCTCGCCGCCGGCGAGGGCACCCGCATGAAGTCGAACCACTGCAAGGTTTCGCACAAGATCCTGGGCAAGCCCATGGTCCAGTGGATCGTCGACGCCACCATCAAGGCCGGCTGCAGCCGCGTCGTGGTCGTCATCGGCAGCCACGCCGACGAGATGCGCGCCCTGATCGACGGCGCCTACGCCAACAGCGCCACCAAAGTCGAGTGCGTTGAGCAGACCGAGCGCCTGGGCACCGGTCACGCCGTGAAGGTCGCGCTCGAGGCCTGCGGCATCACGCAAGGCCCCGTCGTCGTGCTCAACGGCGACCTGCCGCTCATCACCGCCGACACCGTCGCCAAGTTCGCGCAGACCGTCGCCACCGGCGAGCTCGCCTGCACCGTCATGACCATGACCCCGCCCGACCCCTTCGGCTACGGCCGCATCAAGCTGGGTGCCGACGGCCAGATCGAACGCATCATCGAGCAGAAGGACTGCACACCCGAGCAGGCCGCCACGCTGCTCGAGTGCAACGCCGGCTGCTACGCCTTCGACGGCGCGCAGCTCGCCGCGCACATTGACGAGATCGGCAACGACAACGCGCAGTCCGAGTACTATCTGCCCGACATGCTCGAGATCCTCAAGGGCCACGGCCAGGCAGTCTCCATCTTCCACTGCGATGACTACCGCGACGGCCTGGGCGTCAACAGCCGCATCCAGCTCGCGCAGCTCACCGCCATCGCGCGCGACCGCATCAACGAGCACTGGATGGCCGAGGGCGTCACGTTCATCGATCCCACGCAGGCCTGGATCGGCCCCGATGCCACCATCGGCCGAGACACCATCGTGTGGCCGCAGACGCATCTGATCGGTCACGTCACCGTGGGCGAAGAGTGCCAGCTCGGCCCCAACAGTCGCCTCACCGACACCACCGTCGGCAGCGGCTGCACCATCGATGAGACCATCGCCATCGAGGCCGTCATCGAGAACGGCGTCGACTGCGGCCCGCGCGCCTACCTGCGCCCGGGCACCCACATGCTCGACGGCTCCAAGGCCGGCACGCACGTGGAGATCAAGAAGTCCACGATCGGCGAGGGCTCCAAGGTGCCGCACCTGTCCTACATCGGCGACACCACCATGGGCTCCGGCGTCAACGTGGGCGCGGGCTCCATCACCTGCAACTACGACGGCGTGCACAAGCACAAGACCGTCATCGGCAAGGACGCCTTCATCGGTTCCGACACCATGATGGTCGCGCCCGCCCAGATCGGCGACGGCGCGCTCGTGGCCGCCGGCTCCGTCATCACCGAGCCGGTCCCGGCAGACGCACTCGGCCTGGGCCGCGCCCGTCAGGTAAACATTGAGGGCTGGGCCGCCGATTATCGCCGCCGTCTGCACGAGGACGACGAGGTATAACGTTTTACCAAGCATCTAAGGAGCCGTTCTATGGGGACGGCTCCTTTTTCTATGCTGACCTGCACGGCAGGGTGAGTGGTCGGTTCGTGTCCGTTGACGGTAAAGACGTTATCAAGACCCGATAAACCCCGCCGCGCGGTTACAATGCAAAAAGGCATCTATATGGCATTCGATGTATAAAGGAGAAGGGTAATGCCGATTAATGATCCCGAGAAGTCGGAGAATATGCGCAAGTCCATCCGCGTGTATTCCGGTTCCTCCAACCGTCCCCTCGCTCAGAAGATCGCTGAGTACCTTGGGGTCGAGCTTTCGGGCCTTACGCTAAAGCAGTTCGCCAATGGTGAGATTTACGCCCGCTACGACGAGACCGTCCGCGGCGCCGACGTCTTCCTGATTCAGTCCGTGGCCGGCGGCAACGTCAACGACATGCTCATGGAGCTGCTCATCGCCACCGACGCTGCCAAGCGCGCATCCGCCCGCTCCATCACCGCCGTTATCACCCACTACGGCTATGCCCGCCAGGACCGCAAGGCCGGCCCGCGCGAGCCCATCACCGCCCGCCTCGTCGCCAACCTGCTCGAGCGCGCCGGTGTCAACCGCATCATCACCCTCGACCTGCACCAGGGCCAGATCCAGGGCTTCTTCGATATCCCGGTTAACCACCTGTCCGCGCTGCCGCTGTTTGGCCAGTACTACAACGCCATGAACTTCGACACCGACAACCTGGTTGTCGTCTCCCCCGATGTGGGCCGCGCCAAGGCCGCCAAGAAGCTGTCCGACATGCTCGACTGCAGCCTCGCCATCGCCCACAAGGGCCGTCCGCGCCACAACGCCGCCGAGGTCATGGGCATTATCGGTGACATCGAGGGCAAGACCTGCATCATCAACGACGACATGATCGACACCGCTGGCACCCTGTGCGCCAACGTCAAGGAGCTCAAGGCCATGGGCGCCGGCGACATCTACGTGTGCGCCACCCACGGCATCTTCTCCGGCCCGGCCATCGAGCGTCTGAACGACGCCCCGATCGTCGAGTGCCTCGTCACCGACGCCATTCCCGTCGAGGTCGGCGGCAAGATCAAGACCATCTCGGTCGCCGAGGAGTTCGCTCAGGCCATCTCCGCCGTTTACCACGAGGAGCCCGTCTCCACGCTCGTCGGCGGCGACTTCGCGCTGTAGTCGCATCGTCCTTGCAACCCGGCGCATCGCCGTCGGAACAGAAGAAACCCCCGCGCTCCCCCTTGCTTCGCAAAGGTCG
>DBEWII010000113.1:0-5982 GCA_048384935.1 Collinsella aerofaciens
ATGCCGCGGGCGGCCGCTATCTCGACGAGGCGGTCGGCGGCCTGCGGCAGGATCACGACGGTGCGGGCGGACTTGGCGGTCTTGAGGGCGCCCACCGGCTCGGTGCCGGACTGCTGCATCTGGCGGCAGATGTCGGCGGAGGCGAGGACGGTGCCGCTACGCTCCCAGCGCAGCACCTCCTCGGTGCGGACGCCCAGCGACTCGCCCGAGCGGCAGGAGCCGAAGCACGCGAGGATGAACGCGGGCTCCAGGGGGTTGCCGCGCAGCTCGTCGAGGACGCCCAGGGCCTCGTCGAGGGTGTAGACGCGCTTTGAGCGCTCGCGGGTCTTGCGGGTGGGCATGGTGTACCTGACGCTGGCGGCGAACGGGTCGAGCGGCAGGCGGATGAAGGTCGAGACGCAGGCGTAGACCTTGCGCAGGGTGAGCAGGGCGGTATCTGCTGTGGCGGCGGGCAGCGTCAGCAGCCAGTCCTGCAGCTCGACGGCGCGCAGCTGGTCGACGGGCATTGCGCCCCAGCGGGGTCCGACGTAGTTCTTCCACGAGCGCAGCACGAGGTTGCGGGTGTTGGGGGCGAGGGTCCCTGCCTCGACCTGTGCGGCCATCTTGGGGACGAGCCACGTCTCGTAGGCCTTGGCTATGGTGGGCACGGGCGCGTCGTCGGCGTGCTCGACGTGGATGCGGTCCAGTTCCGCGCACGCCTCGCGGTAGGTGCCGTACACGGTCTTGGTCTTGCGCCTGCGGCCCTGCGGCGTGTTCTGCATCCAGCGTAGGACATACTTCTTGCCGCGCCTCATCTCGGTCACGGAGCCCCAGACGCGGCGGCGCTGCTTCTTTGTCATATAATCAGATCCGTTCAGATCGCGGGCTTATTCTCCGTTTCGCCCGGTTCTGACTCCGGCCCCGTCTCACGTTCCAAAGTGCAGGGGACGTCTCCTTAGTCTCGGGACCTCGGCATCAGCCTGCGGTCCCGAGATTTTTTGCTTTCATGGCATCACCTCCCTAGATGTAGACGCATGGGGTCTCACCCTTGCCGGCCCCCAATCTCCATAACGTGTTCGGTTTACATTTCTCCGCGATGGGGCGATAATCGGGATAGCTCATCCACCGTGTGTGTGAAGGAGTCCTCTGGAGGCGCCCAAACAGCGCCTCCTGCTTTTTCGGCGTGGTTTCTCGCCATCTCGCGCTCAATCATCTTCCTGCTGTGGTCGTTGTCGACGTAATATGCGGTTATCAGCAGGCAGTAGTGCTCTCTCGGCTCGAATACGACAATGTAGCTCTCTTCCTCAAGGTAAAACTTAATCCGTTCCCTTATCTGGGTGCCATTGCGGCTCTTCCTTGCGCGATGCTCCGCCTTCCAGGCTATAACGCCTCCGCAGTCGGGACTTTTGGGGCACCTCTCAGCATTCTCGATGAACGCCTTCGGCCATCTGATGCGCCTGCACCTTTCGAGATCTGGCACACGGTCCTCTGGCAGACCCGACTTATGGTCGTAGTCCCTGCAGGTAAGGTGCCAAAAGGCCTCGGCCCGTCCCTCCAGCATGGGCTGGTACCGTATCTTTACCGGTTTCCCGTGGTAGACGGGCCTGCCCTCGATGAAATCATGCCTGAAGACGCTATAGACAAGAGCGTCGTATTCGCTCCAGGGACGCGAGCTGTCCCTTTCGACTAGGGGCGGTATCCAGCAGCAGTTCATGATGTGATTCCCCCGGCCTGCCAGACCAGTAGGTTCATCTTCTTTTCGCTGAGGAGCGAGGTCTTGACGAGGGAGAGGCCCGACCTCTGGATAATTCTATTGATGAGCCTGATCTTCGTGACGCTATCCGACGGCATGATGGCGTCGTGGTTGTGGCGATACGCGATGGCGCCGGTAAGGATGTCAACGAGTTGCATCAGCTGGACCTCGTCGGAGCGTATGGGCTGCACCCTCCTCACGATCTCATGGTTGAAATCGTATGCGTCGTTCGCGAGCACGTTCTCGAGCTTCTGGGCGTTTCGCCCGGAATGGGTGTCCTTTATGTCGATATAGACGTAATACCGCGCGTCGCGGGAGAAGATCGTCTTCAGCATCGTGAAGTACATCTTGTAGTACCAGAGGTCATGGTCCTGGTTGAAGCGGGCGTGGTCCAGCTTTGATTTATCGGGAACTACAAGACCCCTGAAGTGCAGGTCGTCGTCATCGAAGAAATAGTCGATGATGTCGACATAGAGGTCGTAGTTGCATGGCGACACCTTCGTCCACTTGACCTCGGCGCCCATCCCGACGCCATGCTTCGCCTTTATCTCCACGAGGCGCTTGCTTATCTCCCTGACTTTCGATTTGGGGCACCATACCGCCCCGAGCGACATCGCCTTGAAGCGATCGTGCTCGAGATGGCAGCTCTCGTCGCAGTAGACATTAAACTCCTCGCCGCCGAAGGCAGCGCCGTTTCCCGATTCGTAATATGCCCGCACGCCATCCAAAGCTAATGGCCTCATGCGTCCCACCTCTTTTCCGTTCCTACTACCTCTCGTCCCGCTCGCCCATGTACCAGACGACGCGGCCCTTGCAGACCACGGGCTCGTCGCCCGGCCCGGCGAGGATGTCGTCGTACTCGCCGCTGTGGCTGTCCGCCGTGAGCATGACCGTGGAGCGGCCCCGGGTGTAGTTGCGCACCACGGCGCCGTAGTCGGACGTCTCGGCGAGCACCGGCTGGCCGTTGACCGGCTCCATGTCGGGGTCGACCAGCAGCAGGGCGTCGCGGGGGAACCGGTTGTCCATGCAGCCGCCCTGCGCGTGGACCATGAAGGCGCGCGGGTGCGCGTCGGCGATGGAGGCCGGGACCTCGACCTCGTCGGCGAGGCTCCCCTCGTCGCACGGCTCGCCCATGTGGGCGAAGCCGAGCAGGGGCACCATGCGCGACGTGCCGCTGATGGCGGCCTCGGTGGCGTCCTCTCCCATGAGGTCGGCTACCGTCGTGTCGAACAGAACTGCAATTTCCGCCATCTTGTCTAGGCGCGGCTTAGACCTTCCGCTTTCCCAGGCACCGACAGCGCGGCCCGTTATGCCCAGCTTGTTGGCAATTTCCGCCTGCGTAAGGCCGCTTTTGGCTCTTAAAAGCCTGAACTTGGTAGAGAAATTCATGGGTATCTACCTCCTTATTTTTCTATGCTATAGAAAAAAGATTTCCCTTTCTAGAGAAAAGATATTGCGCTTAAATGGAAAAGAAAGTACTATAGTCTCAACGAAAGGGAAGGAGATCAGATGCAAGAGCTTAAGTCAATCCGAGAAGCACGCCAGACGCCTTTTCTAAAGGAGGCTTCCCGATTCAATCAGGAGGCGGTAGCTGCGGAATTGGGGGGTACGGTTCAGACCTACCGGTCGTACGAGAAGGACCCCTCGCTAATGAAGCTCCCGACCGCCACGAAGCTGGCGAGCATCTTGGGCTGCAAGGTCAGCGATTTTTATTTGCCGATGAAGGGAAATTAAAGTTCCCTAAAACGAAACGGAGAGAACCATGAACGAGAACTACATCGACATCGAGCTGGGCGGCTGGAACGTCCCCGAGGCCATCACGGTCGAGGCAGAGCCCGCCGAGGCCCGCGACTTTTCCGACTTCGAGCTGTAGGGGAGGGCGACATGGGAGACGTGAAGATGCGCCGCGAGAACATCAGGTACGAGGCGCGCGGCAAGTCCTTCGAGATCGAGTGCCCGAGCGGCTTCTCGGGCATCGAGGCTATCGTCTGCTGGTGCGACGCCGGTGGCGGCTGGCACCACGAGGCCTTCGAGTCGTTCCTCGACGCCCGAGGCCGTCTGGACGGCCTGCTGCGCGGCGAGGCGGTCATGGCTTACGTCCAGCGCACGGTCGTCATGAACACCGCCGACGCCATCGACCCCGGCATCCAGCCGGTGGAGGTCGGGGTCGCCGCGGGCGAGTGGGTCATGTATCAGCTGCAGAAGGGGCGTGAGTAGCGATGAAGAGGGTTCGTTACGACTTCGAGCTTGTCGACGGCTCCTACGTCGAGACCGACAAGAGTGCCGCATTCCGTATCTCGCAGACGTTCGGCTTCACCAACGAGCAGCACATCAAGATTTTGGAGAAGGGCACCGAGAAGCTGGGAAAGCTCGACGCGACCGAGTACTACATCGCCTCGCCCGTGACGTTCGCCCTGTACGGGCAAGTCTACTTCACGCTGGGCAACTCGCTCGTCTACATGCCCGGCCTGGAGGAAGTCTACCTGGGCGGCGATCAGTGATGGTGAAGTCAAGGAGACGGCGCCTTATCCCGGCGGTCCAGCTCGCATGGCTCGTCGCGTTCCTCGCCGCAGCGGTCGTCGCCGCAGTTCGTTGCGACTGGACCGGCCTGTCGATCGCGCTCCTGTGGGCGTGCAGCGACGCCACGGCGCTGAGGGTCATGGCTCTAGAGGAAGAGCTTCAGGAGCAGCGCGAGAAGGCCGAGGGCGAAGCCGATGCGGTCGAGCCAGTCGATTAGGTTGGCGAGCGCCCTTGCGGCCTCGCTGTCGCACAGGCGGTTGAACGACCGGGCGATGCCCGGACGCCGCTTCGCGTGCCTCGGTCGGTATGTCAGATGTCTCCTAATCATGGCCCGAAGCCTACCGCGTGCGTCACGCGGACACGCGGGTATTGCCGCTCAGGCATTCCGCAGGCCCCGCTCCCGGGGCGGCACCGTTGCCCCGCGGCTCTCCAATAACCATCCGCGGGGACGTTCCCTACCGGTGCCGTGCCGGGGGCGAGGCCCCGGAAAGACAAAAAAGGAGCCGCCCGGTGTGGAAAGCGGGGACGGCTCCCTGACCTGAAAGGAGGTCACTCATGGATTCTAGCAGAGCCAAAACGTTCCAGCAGATGGCCGACGAGCTTGGCATCAGGCACAAGCTGATGTACACGCTGCGCGAGGCGTCGAGGGTGACGGGGGTGCCATACGACACGCTGCGCTGCGAGTGCAAGGCGGGCCGCCTGCGCTCGCAGCTGCCCGAGGGGCGCAAGGTGGGGCGCATGGTGCGCCCGGAATGGGTGGAGCAGTGGATCGAGGAGGGAACGCATGGCATCGAGGCTGCTTAGGTGCGCTGCGTACATCGCGCTCCTGTTCGCGGTGTACGCGCTCATGCCGTACGTCCTGCGGGCGATGCTGCTCGCGGCGGACGGCGTCCGCGTCGTGCTCGGGATGGGGTCGGTGCTGTGAGCGACAGGCGATTCGCGTTCACCGTCACGTTCGCGGCGGGCAAGCAGCGCCACAGGCTCGACCGGCGCCACGCACGGATGTACACGCCCGACGAGACGCTGAGGGCCGAGCGGGCCATCGCGGCGGCGTGCCGGGAGGCGATGGCCGAGGCTGGCATCCAGCCCCTGCCCTTCGGCCCGCACGAGCCGGTGATCCTCAACGTCGACGCCTACCGTCCGCTGCCGGAGAGCCGGCCCAAGAGCGTGCGCTCGGAGCCGGACACCTACAGGCCGGACGCGGACAACGAGGCCAAGCTGGTCATGGACGCGCTCAACGGGCTCGTCTGGGCCGACGACGCGCAAGTGGTCGACCTGCACGTGGTAAAGCACCCCAGGGTGCGCGGGCAGGCCGAGCGCATGGACATATCGATAGCGCCCGGTTGGTCCGGGCGCAGGGACGAAACGGAGGAAATGTAATGAAGCGAAAGGCATTCAAGGAACTCATGAGGCAGGCCGTGGGCAACGTCCTCATCAATACGGAGCTCAACGCCGAGGCGCTCGAGAAGGACGTCGACCCGGCGGTGCTCCGCGGCGTCGCCTGCGGCATGGCGGTCGCGCCCGCGCTGATGGACGAGGAGCCCATCGAGTTCGACCGCGACTTCCTTGCCGTCATCATCGCGTACGGCAAGAAGTGCGAGGACGTCTACGCCGAGAACGGCGCCGTCGCCACTATCTCCAAGCTCTACGGATGCGAGGTGAGCGTCGATGAGTAACGAGATCATCGAGTTCAAGGACGATGCGGGCATGCCCGTCAAGTTCACCTCGCA
>DBEWII010000114.1:0-5315 GCA_048384935.1 Collinsella aerofaciens
ATAGGGACTGTTTTAGCAGTTAAAAGCCCTAATCAGTCCCTATTTCACCGCAACTTATATTGGGGCTCATTGTTGCGCAACTTGGGGTGGGGTTTTCGCTTTACAGTTGGGCTAGATGGGTAGCTCTAGGCTTGCTGGAGGTTGGTATGGTTTGTCCGTATTGTGGTGCTGAGCTTGCTGATGGTGCTCGGTTTTGCGTGGGATGCGGGGCCGCGCTTGACGGGACACAGGCTATACCCGTAGCCAACCCTGAGGTTGCGCCGACACCTGTGGGTTCGCCCGCCCCCAGCAAAAAGCCCAAGAAAGGCGTCGTGATCGCTATCGTCTGCGCGGCGGTAATCGTTGTTGGCGGGGGCGGTGGGCTGGCGTATCACCTGTATCAGCAGCATGTTCAGGAGCAGGAGCAGTATGAGTCGGCGCATTCCAAGCATGCGCTCGTGGTGAGTGTAAAGGCTGAAGGTTGGGACACCGATAACGGCGCTTCTCGTGTGCCGGTGCGCGTAAAGGGCAAGACGGTCGACGGAAAGAAGGTCGACAAGGTCGAATATGTTGCCTCTGACGGCTCGGGCATCAAACTTATCCAGGGCAAGTACACGTTCAAGGCGGCAGGCTCCCCCATCGCCGCCGATGGCACTATCTACCAGGTGCCTTGCACAAAGGCCGAGCTCACGCTCGACGACGCTTTTGCCAAGGGCGAGAAGATTGACTTGGCAGAACTCGCCGAGCAGGATTCGGTTTTGGACTTTACACCCATCGATGCTGTCGACGTGACCGACGACGAGATCAACGACGCCGTGACGCTCGCCATGGCATACAAGGGCAAGGACGCGCCCGACGTCGATGCACTGCAACACGCCGCAACGAACCGCCGCGACACCGCCGTCGCCGCCAAAGAAGAGGAGCAGCGCAAGGCGGCAGAAGAGCGCAAGGCCGCGGCACTTCATGCCGAAGCCCAGACCTTTACGATCGACCTGCCCGAGTATTGGAGCGGTCAGGTGCTGCCGGTCGTCAAAGGCGACAAAATCGTATTCTATGCATCTCGCTATCCCAGCAAGGAAATCGGCTGGGTCGAAGGCCTCGATCACAAGGCCGAGGCTGCCGGCGATGTTGAAACGAGCATCACGAAAGATCTCGACCTGGGCAACGGTCGCTATGTCGAGATTTGGATCCGTCGCTGGGCCTACGATGCGGCCATGCACCATTTACCGGCCTTCGAAAGTTCCTCGCCCACCTGCACCGATGACGAAGCCAGCATCATGCTTAATCTGCAATCGATGGGCACGGTTTCGCTGGATACCATCATCTCTGAGATGCAGGCGGCAAACGCGCCGTCCAGCGACACGCTCTTCTCGGTTGACAAGATTTACGCCGATGCCCTTGCAGCCGGCATCAAGGCTCGATAGACAAATCGGGGCGACGGTACGATAACCGTCGCCCCGATTCATATCAACCTGTCAAATCATCAGGCCGTATCGTTGCTTAGGCCAAGAACTCCTTGGTGGTCGCCACGATGTTGGCGGCGTCCAGGCCGTACTTGTGCAGGAGCTCGGCACCCGGGCCGGACTCGCCGAAGGTGTCGTTGACGCCAATCTTTTTAAGCGGCGTCGGGCACTGCTCGCACAGGACGTCGGCGACGGCGCTGCCAAGGCCACCGATCACGGAGTGCTCCTCGACGGTCACGACGTGGCCGGTCTTGGTGGCGCTCTTGACGATCAGGTCGGCGTCGATGGGCTTGATGGTGTGCATGTTGATGACCTCGGCATCGATGCCCTCGGCAGCGAGCTGCTCGGCGGCCTCGAGGGCCTCGCCGACCATCAGGCCGCAGGCGATGATGGTGACGTCGGTGCCCTCGCGCATGACGATACCCTTGCCCACCTCGAACTTGTAGGTCTCGGGGTCGTTGATAACCGGCGAGGCCAGACGGGCGAAGCGCATGTACACGGGGCCGTCGCACTCGTATGCGGCACGCGTCACGGCGCGGGCCTCGACGTCGTCGGCGGGAACAATCACGGTCATGCCGGGGATAACGCGCATGAGGGCGATATCCTCGCAGCACTGGTGCGTGGCGCCATCCTCGCCCACCGAGATACCGGCGTGCGTGGCACCGATCTTAACGTTAAGGTGCGGGTAGCCGATGGAATTGCGGACCTGCTCAAAGGCGCGGCCGGCGGCGAACATGGCAAAGGTGCTCGCAAAGGCAACGCGACCGGTGGTTGCGATACCGGCGGCAACACCCATCAGGTTGCTCTCGGCAATGCCCACGTCGAAGAAGCGGTCGGGGCAGGCTGCCTTGAACTTGCCGGTCTGCGTGGCGGCAGCCAGGTCGGCGTCGAGGACCACAAAGTCATCGTGCTCGTTGGCGAGCTCGACGAGGGCCTCGCCGTAGCTTACGCGCGTGGCGATTTTCTTGACGTCTGCCATCCTAGAGCTCCTCTCCGGCGGCCGTGAGCTCTGCCATGGCCTGCTCAAACTGTTCATCGTTGGGGGCCTTACCGTGCCAACCCACCTGGTTCTCCATAAAGGAGACGCCCTTGCCCTTCATGGTCTCGGCGATAATGGCGGTCGGCTGACCCTTGGTGGCGCGGGCCTCGGCAAAGGCGGCGCGGATCTGATCGAAATCATTGCCGTCGGCGAGCTCCACCACATGGAACTTAAAGGCGCGGAACTTGTCGGCGAGCGGCATGGGGTCGTTGACCTCCTCGACGGGGCCGTCGATCTGAAGGCCGTTGTGGTCGACGATCACGCAAAGGTTGTCGAGTTGCTGGTTGCCGGCAAACATGGCGGCCTCCCAAACCTGGCCCTCCTCGCTCTCGCCGTCGCCCAGCAGGGCGTAGGTGCGATAGTCGTCGCCCCAGTGCTTGGCGGCAACGGCCATGCCCACGGCGGCGGAGATGCCCTGGCCGAGCGAACCGGTGGACATGTCAACGCCCGGGGTGTCGTTCATGTTGGGGTGACCCTGCAGGTGGCTGCCGATGTGGCGCAGCGTCTCGAGATCCTCCTTGGGAAAGAATCCACGCTCGGCGAGCACGGCGTACAGACCAGGTGCGCAGTGGCCCTTGGAAAGCACGAAGCGATCGCGGTCGGCCTTGCGGGGGTCGGCCGGGTCGACGTTCATTTCCTCAAAGTACAGATAGGTCATGATGTCGGCAGCGCCGAGCGAACCGCCCGGATGGCCGGACTTGGCAGCGTGCACGCCGGTGACGATGCCCTTCCTTACCTCGTTGGCAACCTTTTTGAGCTCTTCGTCGCTCATTGTGCCTTCCTTTCATCCTCTTTAGACAAAATGCGCACGGCACAGAAGGTCGTCCCAACCCAGCCGCGATGCACGTACGTCATTCATTATGCTGGAAACTGAAAGCTTTACCAGAGTATTTATCATTATTTGAGCAATTGAGCAGGCAGAACCGCTGATGAAACGGTTTATCAATGTGAACGTCTTTTGGATGGAACGCAGTCGGCCCTACGCGTTAATGTCCTTGAAGCCCTCACCGAAGGTCTCCGTGACATCGGCCACCGTCACGATAGCATGCGGGTCGCGCTCACGCACGATCGTCTTGAGCGTGTTGAGCTCGCGGCGGCTCACGATTACCATGATCACCGGCTTCTCGGCGCCCGAGTACATGCCGGTCGCCTTAAACTTGGTGCAGCCGCGACCCAGGCCATACATGATGTCGGCCGCGATATCAGGAAACTTGTCCGAGATGATGAGCACCATACGGCGCCTGTTGCCACCGTCGACCACGGCATCGATCACGTAGCCGCTAATGACCATCGAAAGGCCCGCATACAGCGCGTTTTCGACCGAAAAGACCGGGGCCGACAGCGCGCACACGGCAACATCGATCGCCATGACGGTCGAGCCAACCGGCAGCGATGTGTTGCGCGAGATAATCTGACCGATGGTGTCAGAGCCGCCCGTGTTGGCACCGGCGCGCAGCACCATGCCGTAGCCGATGCCCGTGATGATACCGCCCCACATAGCGGGCAGCATCAGGTCGGCATGTGCCAGCGGCGCCACAAACGGAGCGAACAGATCGGTGAAAAAGCCCAGCAGCACAAAGCCCGTCGCCGTCTGGACCACGTAGAACATGCCACCCTCGCGCATAACGACCAGCAGCAGCAAGGCATTCATCACGATGGTTTGAATACCGACGGGAAGCGATATGCCATGCGAGGCGCCGACCGCCTGGATAATCGTGGCGAGACCCGTAACGCCGCCGGCAGCAAGACCGTTGGGGATCAAAAACAGGTCCGTCGCGATAGCGGCCAGAGCGCAGCCCAGCATAATCTTGGGCAGATCGTGAAAGAAGTTCAGCGAAAGAATGCGCTTGATGTCCAGACGATATGCCATGCTGCCTCCCTCAAAAAAGCGCACCCAAACGAGTGCGCTTTGAACTTCTTGTTGTATTCGATTCTACCGATTCACCGAGCAAATACCACCCCTGCGAAGTGTTTGCATCGACCCGGAGCCAACCATGTGCCTAGGCGTCCGAGCCTTCCGCATCGGCGTTGCCAGTCGCCCAGCGATGGTAGCCGATCACAAACGGGTCCAGGTCGCCATCGTCAAGAACGGCCTCGACGTTGCTGGTCTCCACGCCCGTGCGCAGGTCCTTGACCATCTGATACGGGTAGAGCACGTAGCTGCGAATCTGGTTGCCAAAACCAATCGTGGTCTTGGGCCCACGAATCTCGTCGAGCGCCTCGGCGCGCTTCTCGAGCTCGATCTCGTACAGACGGGCCTTGAGAATCTGCATGCACGCGGCCTTGTTTTGAATCTGGCTGCGCTCGTTTTGGCAAGTGACAACGATGCCGCTGGGAAAATGCGTCACGCGTACGGCGGAGTCGGTGGTGTTGACGCCCTGGCCGCCCGGACCGCTCGCGTGATACACGTCCACGCGGATATCGTCGGGACTGATCTCGATGTCGATATCGTCAGGCAGCACGGGGATGACCTCGACGCCGGCAAACGTGGTCTGGCGGCGCTTCTTGTCGTCGGTGGGGCTAATGCGCACCAGACGGTGGACGCCGGCCTCGGCGCGCAGCATGCCAAACGCGTCCTTACCCTCGACGGTAAAGGTCGCACGGTCGATGCCGATGACCTCGGCCGCGGGGCAGTCGTTAATGGTAACCTTCC
This sequence comes from Collinsella aerofaciens, assembly GCA_048384935.1. Lineage (GTDB taxonomy): Bacteria > Actinomycetota > Coriobacteriia > Coriobacteriales > Coriobacteriaceae > Collinsella > Collinsella aerofaciens_CH. Next base: position 5,135 of record DBEWII010000114.1, read on the forward strand.
AGCCGCGACGCTGGCAGTACTTCATGTACATCTTAAAGAGCATGAAGGTCCAGTCCTGTGCCTCCAGGCCGCCCTGTCCGGGCTTGATAGTCACAATCGCGTCGCCGTGATCGAACTCACCGGTAAACCAGCTCGAAAGCTCGAGCTCGTCGATAGCGCGAGCCAGGCGTTCTGCCGTAGC
>DBEWII010000115.1:0-8774 GCA_048384935.1 Collinsella aerofaciens
GGGGGCGGTCGCGACGTTTGCCCAGATAAAGCCTGCCAAAATAAACCTGTCCCTTTTTGGTAGGTTTGGGAGAGAGGGCCGGGATGGACAAGGCTGAGTTGCGGCGGGCGGTGATTGCTCGGCGCGATGCTCTTGATTTGGACTTGCAGGCGGCGAAGTCTGCTGATATCTGTGCGCGGCTGGTTGAGCTGCTGGGCCGCTCGGATGCCGCGGCGCCGCGCACCGTTGCCGTCTACGCCGCGATGGGTTCCGAGGCAGACCCTGCCGCGTTTGCCGCTGCGGCCGCCGTGCGCGGCCGGCGCGTAGCCTATCCGTGCATGCTCTCGGCAATTGATGCCGCAGCTTGTGGCCAGCGCATGTGCATGCGGGCAGTTGCCGCCGACGATGCGTCCGCGGCTCCGTTTATCGCCCACCCCACGCGGGCCTTCGCGGCCACGGACATCGACAGCGACCGCTTCCCCATCGTGCCTGCCGAAGCTCTCGACATGATCGTCGTGCCGCTCGTGGCCTTCGACCAAACCGGCGCGCGCCTGGGCTACGGCGGCGGTTGTTACGACCGCTACCTGCCTATGCTCTCGCCCGCATGCCAAATCATCGGCATCGCCTTTGACGAGCAGCGTGTCGACCACGTTCCCACCGACGCCCACGACCTGCCGCTACCCCACATCATCAGCGCCTAACCGCCATTGCATCGCACCTGCACGATGAGCGTGGAAAATCTCCCGCTTTGAACCCCCTTGCGAGCCAAAAACGGGAGATTATCCACGCTCATTCAACAAGCGTCCGATTATCCACGCTCGTGTGTCCGGATTTCCACGCTCGTGCGACTCAACGCCCTGCAACCGCCTCAGCACGCACGCGGCACGCCGGCAACTTTGAGCTTGCGATCAAGCTTTCCCGGATCCCTCAGATCATCCCAGCACAAGCGCACAATCTTGCAGCTATCAAGCAGCGAAAGCCTCGACTCGCGCTGGCGCTCATCAAACTGCGCCTTTGCGAGCTTGCCCTCCTCCGCCGCCTTCTCGCTTTTAACGAATCCGTCAAATTCCCCGATGATCAGCCGATCTCCCACGCGCCACAAGTAGTCGACGCGATACGGCCGTCCCGGCTCAACCGGGTCGAACAGCTCAATTTGCAGCTCCGGCGTCTGCCAGCCGCGCTCGATCATCAGGGCGCGCGCCTTGGACTCGCCACCGCTTTCCGACAGGCCGTCGGCACACCGTGCAACACTTCGCGCCGTCACAACACCGCGTCGATTCAGGCCAAGCTTGTCGACCGTCTCAACGAGATGTTCCTTCGACAAAAGCTGCTCATGGAGCGCCGAGTCCGCAATGATCAAGCCCTCGACAAACGATGCATCGACCAGGCAATCCGTAATCGTTTGATCGATATCGGTCACGGCAATGTCCATCTGGGTGGCCCGTGTTTGACGAACATAACGATGGCGAACGACCTGAGAGCCCGGCGTCGTTGATTGTGCCGGTGCCACGGCGATATGGATGTGCGTCAAATTGGCATGCGAAACCGAAAGACCGTAGATAACAGCCGCCGTATAGGAGCAAAATGTCCAGTCGGGGTGCTTTTGCGCAAGGGCCCGCACTCGATGCAGATAACGCTGCCGAAACTTGAGCTCGGACCAGTATTCCGGACGCGCATACAGCCCCGGCATGACCGCCTCTAGACTTCCCTCCGCCACCCGCCGCTCAATCTGCTTTGCCTCCGCCGCCGTGCGCGCGTACACGCAACTCATCTGCTGTTCGCATGCTTTAATGTGACTTGTAAGTCTTTGATTCGCCGTCATGTTTCCCATGTCGCCTCCCAACTCATGGAACGGCGCAAACGTACCAGACGGTTTCATGCGAAGTCTAGCCAAATGCTGTCCAGGCACTGACCAAATGCTTGACGGTTTTGGACGTTTTAGGCTGATGGCTTATATCTGCAGGCAGAAGCCTTACCGAGAGGTCCCTGTCTCCACATTTAGATGCCTGTGTCCATCGGATTATCAGAAAGAAAAACCCGCCGAGATACGAGACTACGCCGAATGCGACTTGGCCTCTTCACGCACCGTCTCTTAGCCGAGCCATCGGCATCTACACACCTAAAAAATGAGCGTGGATAATCTCCCACTTTGAGCCCGTTCCTCGGCCAAAAATGGGAGATTATCCACGCTCGATTTGTAAACGTCCGAAAATCCACGCTCGTCCGTCCGAAAATCCACGCTCGTCACGCCGCCGGCACAGCAACAGCCGCGGCAGCAGCCACGGCTACAGCAGTACCATCGCAGCCTAATGCTCCTCGCCGGCGCGGGCCAGGTCGTAGGGCGTGGTCTGGTAGACGTAGTAGTTGAGCCAGTTGGTGTAGAACAGCTGAGCCTGGCTGCGCCAGACGTTGCGCGGCTCGGCGGTGGGGTCGTCGCCCGGGAAGTAATGTGCCGGCACCTGAGGGTTGAGCCCGCGCTTCACGTCGCGCTCGTACTCCAGGCGCAACGTGTCGGTATCGTACTCGGGGTGGCCAAATACAAAGAAGCGACGGCTGTCGGTCGACTTGACGATATACAGGCCCACCTCGTCGGACACGGCCACGACCTCAAGCTGCGGCTCGGCCTCCACGTCCTCGCGGCGCACATCGGTGTTGCGCGAATGCACGGCATAAAAACGGTCGTCGAAGCCGCGGACCAGCGGGCTTTGCGGCTTCACCAGATAATGCTCGAACACGCCGCTCGCCTTTGCCGGCAGGTCGTACTTCTGGATACCGTAATGATGGTAGAGCCCCGCCTGTGCGCCCCAGCAAATGTGCAGCGTAGAGTGCACGTGCGTGGTGGACCAGTCCATGATCTGGCAGAGCTCGGGCCAGTAGTCGACCTCTTCGAACGGCATCTGTTCCACCGGCGCGCCCGTGATGATCAGGCCGTCGTAGTGGATGTCACGGATGTCGTCGAACGTGCGGTAGAACGTCTCCAGGTGGCCGGCACTCACATGCGTGGCCTCGTGCGTTTTGGTGCGCAGCAGGTCCACCTCCACCTGCAACGGCGTGTTGGAGAGCTTGCGCATGATCTGCGTTTCGGTGGCGATCTTGGTGGGCATGAGGTTGAGGATGAGCACGCGCAGCGGACGGATGTCCTGGTGCAGCGCGCGGTACTCGGTCATGACAAAGATGTTCTCGCTCTCGAGCTGCGCGGCGGCAGGGAGGGCGTCGGGGATGCGAATGGGCATGGATGCTCCTTACGAGTCAGTTGCAGCTATGGTACAACGAGCGGCCCCATCCGCGCGAGCATATCGCCCAGCGATGCCGTCAGCGGCCCAAATCACTCCAAAAGTAGAGATTAAGGCATGTCCCAAAAATCTACGGCACTTTAGCCTAGCAAAGTGGCAGCAGGACGCTACAATGGTTCGACGCGAATAACTCGGCCGAAAGGATACATATATGTACCAGACGCGTAAGATCGGTGTGGTCGGCCAGGGCCACGTAGGAGCACATGTCGCCAACAGCCTGCTCATGCAGGGCATTGCCGATGAGCTGTACCTGTGCGATATCAACGAGGCCAAGGTGACGTCCGAGGTCCAGGACCTGCGCGACTCCCTTTCGTTTGTCCCGTACAACACCAAGATCGTCAACTGCTACGACCACTACGAGGAGCTTGCCTGCTGCGATGTCATCGTCAACGCCGCCGGCAAGGTCGCACTGGCCGCCGGCAACCGCGACGGCGAGCTGTTCTTTACCACCGACGCCGCCCGCACCTTTGCCAAGCGCATCGTCGACGCCGGCTTTGACGGCATCTTCGTGAGCATCTCCAACCCCTGCGACGTCGTGTGCACCGAGCTGTGGCACCTGACCGGCTACGATCCCAAGAAGATCATCGGCTCGGGCTGCGGCCTGGACTCCGCCCGCCTGCGCACCGAGATCTCCAAGAAGGTCGGCGTGAGCCCCAAGTCCATCGACGCCTACATGATCGGCGAGCACGGCTTTAGCCAGCTTGCCGCCTTTAAGTCCGCGACCATCGCCGGTAAGAGCCTCAACGAACTTCAGGCCGAGAACCCCGACAAGTATGCCTTTGACCACATGGAGGTCGAGGAGCTCGCACGCAAGGGCGGCTACGTAACCTACCAGGGCAAACAGTGCACCGAGTACGCCGTCGCCAACTCCGCCGCGCGCGTTTGCGCCGCTGTGCTGCATAACGAGCATGCCGTGCTTTCGGCCTCTACGCTTATGACCGGCCAGTATGGCGAGGAGGGCATCTTCACCTCCCTGCCGTGCGTGATCGGTGCCGAGGGCGTCGAGGAGGTCTACACGCTCGACCTGTCCGAGCACGAGCTCGAGGGCTTCCACAAGAGCTGTCAGCACATCCGCGACAACATCGCCCAGCTCGACTGGTGGGATGCCGAGGGCGTTGTCGGCAAGTAGGCCGTCAATCGCCGCAATCTCGCGAATCTAAGCGCGATACCAAGCGGGCCGTGCCGGAAATCCCCGGCACGGCCCGCTTTTTGACTCACACGGCACGCTTGCGAATCGAAGGTGAATGCTTTTCCCGTTACTTAGTACTGCTCGATGCCCATGTAGCGACGAACCTCGGGGCTGTGATCGAACACCTTGCCGCGTGCGGCGCGCAGCTCGCAGCTCATGTTGTAGAAGAAGATCGGCTCCAGGTACGAACGCACGCTGGCGGGCACGTCGCCTACGCCATACTCGAGCGCGTCGAGCACCATGATCGTGTCGGTGTGCGTGTTGAGGAACGCCAGCGCGCGCTCCTCCATGGGGCGGCACTCGCCCGATCCGAGCTGCACAAAGTAGAACACGCCGGGCTCGGTAGCCTCGAAAGGACCGTGGAAATACTCGCCGGAGTGGATGTAGCAGCAGTGCTGCCACTGCATCTCCATGAGCGAGCAGATGGCCATGGCGTAGGTCTGGCTAAAGTTGGGGCCGGAGCCCAGGATATAGAAGAACTTGTGCTGCTGGCAGAGCTCGGCAAAGCGGGCGCCCAGCTCGGCGTTGACCTTCTCACGGGCGGCGGGCAGCAGCGCGTCCATCTGCTTAAGGCCCTCGTACATGTCGGCGAGCGCTTCGTAGCCCTCCTGCTGGTCGAGCAGTTCGGCGGCGATCAGAGCGCCGATGCCCTGCGGCACCTCAGCCTGCGGCACGCCTTCGCCCCACGGATAGACCCAGGTGGTCCACTTGCCGTTATCAATCTTGGAGCCCTCGCAGTCGGTCATGGCCACGACCTCGGCGCCGGCTGCCAGCGCCATCTCGCAACCGTCGACGACCTCCTGCGTATTGCCGCTGTGGCTGCAGGCGATGACGAGTGATTTCTCGCCAAGACTCTTGGGAGCCATCAGGCAAAACTCGCGCGCCGTGTAGACCGTCGAGGCAAACGTGGTGGCCTCGCGCTTGAGCAGCTCGTTGGCCGGCATCAGGTCGATCATCGAACCGCCGCAGGCGATCCAAAAGACGTTCTCAATCTTACCTTTGCGCTCGATAATTTCCTGAACCAGATCGTGTGCGTTCACGGTGATGCTCCTCCTTGTGTGGCGGCTTTGAACGACGGCAGCTCGTACCTGCGGTCATTCTATGTTGTCCTATTTATAGCACGCACGACGACGCCCGTGAAGCCATTTCACCAAACTTGTTCTATATTGTTCTATCTGTGGACGTTAGATGTCGAACACGTAGCGCGAGCCCACGATCTTTTGGCGTCCGAGCAGCAGGGGCCGCTCGCCCTCGTCGGTAAAGTACGCCTCCATATAGAAGAGCGGCTCGCCGACCGGCACCTCCAGCAGCGGGGCCGCCTGAGCATCAGCAAGCGCAATCTCCACGGTACAGGGGTCGGACTTGAGCGGCGCGCGGCCCGAATGCTCGGCAACGAGCGCAAAGATGGAATTGTCCGTGAGGTCCTTGTCGGCAAGCGTCTGCAGATAGGGATGGTCGGCCAGCACAAAGGCGTTGTTCTCGAGCATGACGGGCACGCCGTCTGCCGTGCGCACGCGCTCGACCACGATGAGCTCGCAGCCGGGTTCCACCCCAAAAAACGCCGCGTCCTCACGCGTCGCCGCAACCACCGTGCGCGACACCAGGCGTGCTCCGGCCACCATGTCGTTGGCGGCGCAACCCTCGGTAAAGCTCTGAACGTCGCCCTTCTGGCGAATCTTGCGCTTGAGCTTGGGCGCGCACACAAACGTGCCCCTCCCCTGCTGGCGGTTGAGATACCCCGCGCGCGACAGCTCCTCGATGGCGCGGCGCACGGTGATGCGTCCCACGCCGTAGTACTTCGCGAGCTCCATCTCGGAAGGAATGCGCGAGCCGGATGCGTACACGCCACGCGCGATCTCGCCCTTTAGGTCGTCCATTACCTGCTGGTACAGCGGCACGGCGGACACCTCAGTGCGCTCGGTTTTATCGTCGGATGCCATCGTTACGCTCCATTCCGTGCATGCTCGGACTCAAACTCTTCAATCGCCGCCATAAACTGATCGCCAAAGGCGTCGGCCTTTTTCTCGCCGATGCCGTTGACCTGGATAAGCTCGTCGCGCGTCTGAGGGCGCAGACGGCACAGACCTCGCAGAGCCTTGTCGGAAAAGACCATGTACGGCGCCATCTCCAGCTCGGTCGAAATATCCTTGCGCAGGGCACGCAGGCGCTCGAACAGCTCGGCATCGTCACCCACGCGCGGGCGCTGATCCAGCTCGGCCTCCTCGCGCAGCAGATCCACCGCACGGCGGGCGCGGGCCGAGGCCTTGCGCTTGGACGCGCGACGCTTAACGGTAAAGGCAAACGCCTCGTCCTCGACCTCGCCGGCACGCGGGCCCAGGCCAACGACCGGGTACTGCCCCTGCGAGGTAGCCAGATAACCGCGGCCGCACAGCTGGCCGATGATGTCCTTGATGCGCCCGACCGATTCGCTCGACAGCTCACCGTAGCCGCGGTCCTCGTCCAGATGCATCTGACGAATGCGCTCGGTGTTGCCGCCGTGGAGCACGTCGGCGACCAGCGACTTGCCAAAGCGCATGGGACGCGTGGCCACATAGCGCACGGCAGCGCGGGCCATGTCGGTGACGTCCTCGACTTCGAACTGCGTGAGGCAATTGCTGCAGTTGCCGCAGCCCTCGACGTCGTCCATGGCGGTGCCGCCCGTACCGGCCGCGGCATGCTCGGCCGCGGCCTCGTCGCCAAAGTAGCGCAGCATGTATTCGCGCAGGCAGCCGGTGGTATTACAGTAGCCCTCCATCTGGCTGAGCAGACGATATCGATTCTGGAGCGCCCACGCGCGCTGCTCGTCGTCGAGTGCCTCATCGGCAGCATCGCCGCGATCGATCAGAAAGCGGCGCATGCGAAAATCGTTACCGTTCCACAGCAAGTGACAGCTGGCCGGATCGCCATCGCGGCCGGCGCGGCCCGCTTCCTGGTAGTAGGCCTCGATGCTCTCGGGCACGTTGTTGTGGATCACGTAGCGCACATTGGGCTTGTCGATGCCCATGCCAAAGGCGTTGGTGGCAACCATCACCTGAATATCGTCGTCGATAAAGGCGCGCTGGCTTTGGCGGCGGGCCTCGTTGCCCATGCCGGCATGGTAGCGGCCAACGCGAATGCCGCTGGGGCCCAGCGCCTCGGCAAGCTCGCCTGCCAGCGCATCGACCGTCTTGCGGGTCGAGCAATACACGATACCGCTCTCGCCCGAATGCGCGATCACATAGTCGCGCACCCACGCCGCTTTGGCCTTGTCGCCCATCTCCTCGCAGCCAAAGTAGAGGTTCTTGCGATCGAAGCCCGTCACCACCGTCGCAGGGTTTTGCAGGCCGAGCATCTGCTGAATGTCCGCGCGCACACGCTCGGTCGCCGTAGCGGTAAAGGCCGCCACGATGGGGCGCCGCGGCAGGGAATCAATGAACTCGCGAATCTGCAGGTAGGCGGGGCGGAAATCCTGGCCCCATTGGCTCACGCAGTGGGCCTCGTCAATGGCCACGAGCGGCACGCCAATGCCGCCGTCCGCTGCGGCCTCCTGCGCAAAGGCTAAAAAACGCGGCTCGAGCAGGCGCTCGGGCGCCACGTACATAAGCTGGTAGCGGCCCTCGCGTGCTCGCTTGAGCACGGTGTTTTGCTGGGCCGGAGTAAGGCTGGAGTTGAGATAGCTGGGTCGCGCACCCGCCGCGAGCAACGCACGGGTCTGGTCCTCCATAAGCGACAGCAGCGGACTCACCACAAAGGTGATGCCGGGCAGCATGAGCGCGGGCACCTGGTAGCAAATGGACTTGCCGGCGCCCGTGGGCATAACGCCCAGCGCATCGCGACCGGCAAGGATCGCATCGACCATGCGGTCCTGTCCCGGGCGAAACGAGGTGTAGCCAAAATAGGCGCCGAGCGTGTCGAGCGCCATCTGCTGCATGTTATCGGTCATGGTTTCCTAACGTCCAAGTCATCTGCCGCCGATTATACGCCGCCACGCGGACCGGTGCCGCACGGCTGCCGGCCACGGGCGATGCAATCCGAAAGGAACGAGCGTGGATTTTTGAACACTTTCCGGATGAGCGTGGATAATCTCCCACTTTGAGCCCGTCACCAAGCCAAAAACGGGAGATTATCCACGCTCATTCTGCGGTCAGTCATTGGGGACGTTCTTGACAAGCGCAGAAACGTCGCTGGTTGAGCATAAGTCAGACACTATGACCCAATCCAGGGGCACGGAAACGACAGGAGCCCCCGCTCGTGACCGCGGGTCGGGGCTGCGACAATGATGTTGAAGTGCCATAGGCGCAGCCGCGCCGCAACGAGGTTGGGAGGCTCCCATG
>DBEWII010000116.1:0-9721 GCA_048384935.1 Collinsella aerofaciens
GAGTCCGGCCTCGAGCTTGCGGACAGGGTCGAGGCGGCATAGGATATCAACCGTATTCCAGATTCCAGGACGCCGGGCCGACTCACTTCGGATCGGGCGCTACACCAACTTTCTCGACATTACCCACTGCGAAGAACAGTGCCTGCAAAGGATTTTCTGACCAGTCCAATAAACGGGTCGGAAGACCATGATGCTGGGCTAAAACCAACCAATCCCAGTAATCTTCGGGATGAACATCAGAACGAGATAGAGCCGAATGTTTAAACTCATCAAGCATTTGCCTCTCCGCTCTTTCAAAATCGAGAGAGCGGAACACGCCCGGATTCAAATCAAAGGCAGCATTGGATTGCCCCCTAAACCAGCAATCAAAGCCGATTTCAGCCTTTAAAGAGACTAGATCGGAGATTGAACGAATTACTCGGGAGTCATCGGTATTAGGCAGAGAAGACATATACCACCGCTACGGATTTAGAAGACCATTCAATAAAAGTGAGGCTAAAAATTCTTCCTCCACACCATCTTGTCCACGACGCCGGTGTAGCTCTGGATGATCTTGACCACCTTGGTGGAGACGGTCTCGTCGGCGTAGTCGGGAACGGGCGCCTCGGGAAGCGAGCCCTCGGCGTCGAGCTCGACGGCGGTGCGGACGGCCTGCAGCAGACCCTTCTCAGAGATACCGGCCAGCGTGAAGCAGGCCTTGTCCAGGGCCTCGGGGCGCTCGGTGGAGGTGCGGATGCACACCGCCGGGAACGGGCGGCCGACGCTCGCGAAGAAGCTGGACTCCTCGGGCAGCGTGCCGGAGTCGGACACCACCGCGAAGGCGTTCATCTGCAGGCAGTTGTAGTCGTGGAAGCCCATGGGCTCGTGCATGCGCACGCGCGGGTCGAGCTTAAAGCCGGTGGCCTCCAGGCGCTTGCGGGAGCGCGGGTGGCAGGAGTACAGGATCGGCATGTCGTACTTCTCCGCGAGCGCGTTGATGGCGGTGAACAGGCTCGTGAAGTTGGCCTCGGTGTCGATGTTCTCCTCGCGGTGGGCGGAGAGCAGCATGTAGCGCTTGGGCTCCAGGCCGAGCTCGGAGAGCACTTTTGAGGCCTCGATCTTCTCGAGGTTGGCGCGCAGGACCTCCGCCATGGGAGAGCCCGTGACGTAGGTGCGCTCCGGGGCGCAGCCGGTGTCCTTGAGGTAGCGGCGGGCGTGCTCGGAGTAGGCCAGGTTGACGTCGGAGATCACGTCGACGATGCGGCGGTTGGTCTCCTCGGGCAGGCACTCGTCCTTGCAGCGGTTGCCGGCCTCCATGTGGAAGATGGGGATGTGCAGGCGCTTGGCCGCGATGGCCGACAGGCAGCTGTTGGTGTCGCCCAGGATCAGGAGGGCGTCAGGCTGCACCTCGACCATCAGCTTGTAGCTCGCGGCGATGATGTTGCCCACCGTCTCGCCCAGGTCGGCGCCCACGGCGTCCAGGTAGACGTCCGGGTCGTCCAGAGACAGGTCGCGGAAGAAGATGCCGTTCAAGGTGTAGTCGTAGTTCTGCCCGGTGTGCGCCAGCAGGCAGTCGAAGTGTCGGCGGCACTTCTTGATGACCTCGGACAGGCGGATGACCTCGGGGCGTGTGCCCACGATGATCAGGAGCTTAAGACGACCGTCATCTTTAAATCGAACCGTTTTATCTTCTACCATATTTGTCATTTTTAACCTTTCTTAATTGTTTGTCTAAGTGAGAGGTCCGGCGGAAAGTTAAGCAGGCGCTTCGCAACCAGCTTCACGAGTACACCGATGTAATCCTTGGCGGGGTACAGCAGCTTACGCTCGATTAGCCGCTCATACGTCATATCGAGTTCAACGGTCTCAGGGTGTCTGAGCGGAAACGGGAGTTCGTAACCATCCATTGAACAGAACCGGTTCGTCATATCTAGCGAGAGATCATTGCCACCGTGCTCCGAACAGTCGTCAACACCAATATTCTCTATAAGGTTCACTGATGGGGCGATGCCAAAAAATCCGCCCGTCCTGAGGGTCCATGCCATATGGTAATCCCAAGAATAGTAACGCCCAGTACGGCCCTTGTGTGCTTTCTCGTACTCCACGTTGAACAGCTGTTGGAGATAGAGCCGCCTCACCGAATACGTGTTACGAGCGCGCCTCATGTCCTCGGGAGTTGTCTTGTTCAGGTCAAAGTCGTAGGAAGATAGAAACTTGTCTCCCCATGATGCCCATCCACATGGCATAAGTTGTCGCGTAAAAATGTATGAAGCATTATGTGACGCTTCGTATTGCGATAGATAGTTAGTCCCGCAGATCCAGAGAATCTTATCATTGTCACGATAGCGCGCTAGCATTTCTGCACAGAACGGGAAGAATGACAAAGAAGGTAGATTGTCGTCCTCCAAGAAAATGGCAACAGGCTCCCGCTCGAATACTCGCTTCGCGCCAAGTGCGATGTTTCCGTATACCCCCCTATTCTCCTTTGCGTAGTCTCGCACAACCTCACAGTCCCAAGTAATAAGAAAGTCGACGCCACGCCTCACTTTGTCGACAGCGAGGCGTTCTGCCTCATCTCTCCCCTGGTCAGCAATGAGATAGAGCTTACTAGGCCGAACCTCAGCAAGTCTATCGAAAATCCTCTCAAGAGTATCGAGACGTTTGAAAATGAATACTGCGACGGGAATGTCGAACGTCTTGTCATCGCTCAATGTACGTAGACTCCTTTCTGAATAGCTCAAGAGTGCGTGCGCATTGGTCCTTAGAGCCCTTGTGGTCGATGACATAAGTTTTCGCACGCAAGGAAAGTTGGTGCAGCTCTTCAGGATCCATCGCGAGAGCTCGATTTAAAGCCGCCTTAAGGCCTCCATCCGTTGCATCGATGAAAAGACCTTCATAGTCTTCAGGCATTCCATCCAGCCTGTAAGCAACGGTTGGCACACCCGATGCAAGGTACTCCATCATCTTCGAGGGAAAACTAAACTTCGTATAATCCCCTTCGTTCTTGCGCGGGTTAACGAGAATGGTGGCGCCATTGCGCAGGCCTTCAATCTCTTGGGACGGCAGTACGCCCAGGTATCGCACCATAGGATTCTCAGACTGCAGAGCCGTCATCTCATTTGCCGCCTCGCCGTCACCGCAAACAACAAGACCGATTCCTGTATCGTCAAGCCCCTTAAATGCAGAAATTAACTCGCCTAACCCATAGCGGTATTGGAGCGTCCCTGTGTACAAGATATACCGCTCGGGCAGATCCCGTACGATGGCTTCAGGCTCAGAAGCGTCATGTTCGTCAGCAATGCCCTCGACAACGGCACACTTCGTCAAGTCAACTCCAAGGTAAGGAGCCATTGCAGCTGTCAAGGGGACGTAGCAATCCATGCCCTTCATGCCTTTTGAAACAAAATGGTTCTTAAGCCTGTGCAAGAATCCCGTTCCACGGCTACCCAGCTCCATGTATTGAGGTAAATCAGGAACGATAAGGGCGACAATGCTATTGGGAAATTTCTTTTTTGCGTGATGCAGCGCAGTCACAATGGGATAAGTGGCGGCATAGCCAACGAAGTAAAGTTGTTCACAGCTTCTGGGGTTAACCTTATCAATCTCAGAGCACAGCCTAGCAGCACGCGAGAACTCTTTTAAGACCGGTAGGTTAACGAAGCCAGGCCCAACATCTTCACCAGAAATTTCGGAATGCCGGAAGCTATATCGTGGAACGAAAATGCCGGAGTACCTCTTAGGGAAGGAACCGACATATTCCGAGTTTATAAGGTGGACGTTTTCAGTACCAAGGCATGAATCGTAACCTTTAACAAACTTCCACTGAAGATTATTCGCGGCGCTTTGAAGACCGGACTTCGTAAGGCGTCTGATTTCATCTTCACGCTCGCGTGGAAATAATCCGCCGATAAAGTATAACGTTTCTAAATTTTTACTTTTCTTCAACGGGACTCTCCTCACTGCCCGCGGTAAGCCAGCGGTTTGCAATATGTTGAGCAATCAGGACAGGAACGAGCACAAGACCGTTAGCGTATACAACCGAGGCCCAACTGGTCACATACATGGACAGGATCGCTGAAACTGGATATTTTGCGATGGCACCGAGGCAATAGAAAATAACCTGAGGTCTCAAGCGATTCGTGGCGTTACCGAGGCACGTCTCAGAATTGGTTAACACAGTCGCGATGACGAGAAAGATGAGTGAAAAGGACTCGTAAAGCGTGAGGGTCGGCGCCTGTTCTTTTAGCCATATGCTAAGTATGGAATTGATAAGCAGGCCGATAACGACCGTTCCCGCGGATGCGATTGCCGAGAGCCCCAAATACTTTCTATGCACGGAGAGGAGTCTGCGTCTATTCCCCGACGCAAAGGAACTCGCCATGTCGGACCAGATGGGCTGAGCCATGACTCCGAAAAAGACAAGAATAAGATTGAAAACCCTATAAGCCACAGAGTAAGGAACGACGATATCGGAGCCGCAGAGAGAACCGATGAAGAGCTCGTTGGTCGACGACACGAAGAGCAGAGCAATCTGAATAACGAAGAATTGAATGCCGAGCGAGCCAAGCGAACGGAAGTAATCTGTCCTTACGTCCTTTAATCTCGGTGTATAGCCCTTGAGTTCGGTGGCGAAAATTACAAAACCAGCGGCGACCAGCGGAACCGATAGGGCGATTATCTCGACTACACACATGTACATGAACCGCTCACCAGCCCCCGCCAGGGGAGGTGGGAAAGCTATGGCGACAAGGATTAGACAGTTGGAGATAAGAAGGAGAAGCGCCGGAGCAGCGTTGCGCTGGACAGCGTAAAACAGAGAGTTCACGAGCTTAAGAACGAGCTGAAGCAAAGTACCTGCGATGACGACAATCATACATGCGGTAAGATCACTTCTGCAGATTTCACTATCCCCAACGGAGAAGACAGAGTTCCAGGGAACGAAGGCAGAGACCGCCACGCCAAGGGGAATCAGCGCGATCACGATCGCGCCAAGGAAAATAACCGACGATGAAATTACGACGCGGGCCCTTTCGGAGTCACCTTTATTCAACGCGTAAGTCAAATCGTTACGAAGTCCGTTGCCAATTCCGAAATCAAAAAAGGAAATCCAGTTCAACACAGAGAGAACGGTAAACCAAGCGCCGAGAACTGCATCGTTCGAGAAGAACGACATCATAATGGGCGTCGAAATTAAAGATACAATTAAGGCAAGAACTTTGATGCACGCGTTTGCCGCAACGCTTAGTTTAAGATTATATTTCATGGGCGCCCCCATAGCATTTAACGGAAGAGCGTTCCGAACTCTCGTTAGAGAGGGAGAGGAAGGAAAATACCAATATATAAGTCATGGCCGAAGCGGTATGCGGTTCTTTGTTGATTACTAAAACGAACAGCAAAGCGAGCATAATGCCTGCGGATAGAGGAAGACGCCGAGTTCCGATAAGGGCGTATAACGTAACCCCCCACATCGCGAAACCAGAGACACCGAACGCGGCAAGTTGAAAGAAGCTCGTTGTCGTCAAAGAATCAATGGTTGGGGAGCCCGCTGCAATGGCAGAATAGGCCTCCAGGGCATCTCCGTAACCTAATCCCAAAACGGGGCTTGAGGATAATAGGCTCCAGCACACACCAGGAGACTGAAGCCTCGTGAGCTTTGTGACGGCGTCAGCATCCCCCAGCTTCCAAAATAATGAAGGGTCAATCTGCATAAGCAAGTTAAGAATTGTGGAGTAATTCGTAAAAGCCCATAAAACGAGGATGGCAATTCCAATCGCGATTGCCACACGACCTCGACCCCCGTTTTTCAGTAATCCAACGGCAAGGGCAAGTGGAAGAAGAAGATAGCCAGCTGTAGATCCTGTTGTGAACAACGTTACGACCAACAAGGCCAATCTAACTTTTGATGCTTTTTATTAACAATGAACTCAACGGAAATCGCAAGGAGTAGATAAGAAGCAAAAATACCGCTTTCCCAGAAAAAACCCATACTCTTGCTTGCGTCGATATACGCCTCAGCAAACTGAGAGACAATGAAGATGGTTTTGTAATGAACACCGTTGACGTTTTCAAACACGGGGAACGGTAAGTTTATCCCCAACCAATTTGTTGCAATCCAAACCAATAGAGACACACAAGAGGTGGCGCACATAAGCCAGACAAAAATATGGCAGAGATGAAGAGGCCCTACCTTCCTGACACAAAGGTAGGCTAAAAGGATACAAACCATTAATGTCAAGGAATTCATGACATTTGAACTACTAAAATTGCCGATAGCAGAAAGCAAGACAGGAATCGTAAAGACAAGCGCACCGATCGTTAACGCCGTATTGTTCTTATCCGCGTCAGAAAGCGTCAGCAGAAGAAAACACGATATCAGAGCAAACGGTAGGCATAGCGACGAAAAGCCTATCAATGTTGAAACGGCGCTGCAGCTATTGAGGCAAATTGAGAATCCGACGAAAGTCCCAATTAACAGCCAATCCAGCCTAACCGACAAGAACCGCCTAGCAAAGTTCATTTTAAACAACTTCGAAAAATGTATCTGGATTCTCGGGGTCGAAGGGCTCGTTGGCCCACATGACCGTCACGAGGTCCTCGGTGTCGGACAGGTTGGTGATGGAGTGCGTGTAGCCGGGAATCATCTCCACGGCTCGCATGTCGGAACCGGAGACGGTGTACTCGTCGACGGGGAACGGGTTTCCGTCGGAGTCCTCCCCCACTTTCCTTAGCTTGATGCTCGCGGTGCCGGAGACCACCAGGAACTTCTCCCACTTGCTCATATGCCAATGGTTGCCCTTGGTAATGCCGGGCCTCGAGACGTTGATGGAGACCTGGCCGCGCTCGGGCGTGCGCAGGAACTCCGTGAACGAGCCGCGGTCGTCCACGTTGGGCTTGAGGCCGTAGGCGAAGTTGCCCGGCTCGTAGTAGGACAGGAACGTGCTCCAGAGCTTCTTGGAGAAGGAGCCCTCCGAAAGGTCGGGCACCGACAGCGTCTCGCGGCTGTCGCGGAAGCAGTCGAGAAGGTAGACGATCTCGCCTAGCGACTTGACGTCAGTTTCCGGGACGTAGCAGAACTCGTCACCCTCTACCCTCACGAGCCCCTCGTAGCCGCAGCGGTGCTCCCCGCCGAGCAGCGCGCCCAGCATCTCGCCGACCAGGTCGTCGATGTAGAGGAGCTCCAGCTCCACGGAGGGGTCGTTGACGGTGTAGGGGCGGCCGTTGGCGATGGCGTCGCAGAAGGTGGCCACGGTGGAGTTGTATCGGGGGCGGCACCACTTGCCGTAGAGGTTGGGGAAGCGGTAGATGAGCACCGGCGCCCCGGTGCGCTCCGAGTACTCGCGGAACAGGCCCTCCCCCGCCAGCTTCGACTCGCCGTATACGGAGCCCTCGAAGCGGCCCGACAGGCTCGCCTGCGCGGAGCTGGAGAGCATGACGGGGCACTTATTCCCGTGGCGCTCGAGGGTGTCCAACAGCGTGGAGGCGAACCCGAAGTTGCCCTCCATGAACTCGGACTGGTCCTTTGGGCGGTTGACGCCGGCCAGGTTGAAGACGAAGTCGGCGCGGGAGCAGAAGTCCTCCAGCTCGGCGGGCGTCGAGTCGATGTCGTACTCCATGATCTCGAGGGGAAGGAGTGACTGGTATTTCGCACGGCGGTCCTTGCCGTCCCTTATGTTCTTCAGCGCGCAGCAGAGGTTCCTGCCGACGAAGCCCCTGGCGCCGGTGACGAGGACGCGCACCCTACTGCACCGCCTCGTGCTCGCGGCCCTCCAGGGCCAGCTGCACGTACTCGGCGGTCTTGATCTTGGCGATGGTGCCCTCCACGTCGAGCCTCTCGGTGTTGTGGCTCGTGTAGGACTCGTCTGCCTGGGTCTCCACCTCGCCGTCCACGACGAACTTGTCGTAGTTCAGGTCGCGCGAGTCGCAGGACACGCGGTAGTAGCCGCCCATGTCCTCGGCGCGCAGTCGCTCCTCGCGGGTCATGAGGGTCTCGTAGAGCTTCTCGCCGTGGCGGGTGCCGATCACCTGGGTGCCCACGCGGCCGAAGACCTCCTGCACGGCCTCGGCGAGGTCGCCGATGGTGGAGGCAGGGGCCTTCTGGATGAACAGGTCGCCGGGGTTGGCGTGCTCGAACGCGAACTGCACCAGGTCCACGGCCTCGTCCAGGTTCATGAGGAAGCGGGTCATGTTGGGGTCGGTGACCGTGAGCGGCTCCCCTTTTCGGATGCGGTCGATGAACAGCGGGATGACCGAGCCGCGCGAGCACATGACGTTGCCGTAGCGGGTGCAGCAGATGGTGGTGCGGCCGGCGCCGTTGCGGGCGTTGGCGTAGATGATGGACTCCATCATGGCCTTGGACTTGCCCATGGCGTTGATGGGGTAGGCGGCCTTGTCGGTGGACAGGCACACGACGCGGTCGACGCCCTCCTCGATCGCGGCGTGCAGGACGTTGTCCGTGCCGATGACGTTGGTGCGGACGGCCTCCATGGGGAAGAACTCGCAGGAGGGCACCTGCTTGAGGGCGGCGGCGTGGAAGATGTAGTCCACGCCGTGCATGGCGTCGCGCACGCTCTGGGCGTTGCGGACGTCGCCGATGAAGAAGCGGACCTTGGAGGCGAGCTCGGGGGACTTCTCCTGCAGGCGGTGGCGCATGTCGTCCTGCTTCTTCTCGTCGCGCGAGAAGATGCGGATCTCCGCCAGGTCGGTGTTCATGAAGTGCTTGAGCACCGTGTTGCCGAACGAGCCGGTGCCGCCGGTGATCATGAGGGTCTTGTCTTTAAATGCGTTGGTGTTAACCATTATTATTCTCCCCAGCAAGTTCCTTAAGAATTGATTCCAATTTGTCGAAAAACATCTCTTTGGAGAAATGGGATTCGTAATACGAGCGGGCGTTTTTGCCCATTAGTTCTTTGTCGTCGCGTTCAACAAATTCATCGCAGATACGTGCCAAACCTTCGGCATCCTCAATAGCGCAACAAAGGCCGCAATGCGCTTCGTCGATTACACGCTTAGTTTCACCGGAGAGTGCAGCTAAGACAGGCTTACCAGCCGCAAGATATGTCGTAACTTTTCTGGGCAACGTATACGTTGCCATGGGGCTATCCTCAAACGTAACCAGCATGGCTGAGGAAGCTGCATAGTACCGAGGCATTTCCTC
Organism: Collinsella aerofaciens; assembly: GCA_048384935.1. GTDB lineage: Bacteria > Actinomycetota > Coriobacteriia > Coriobacteriales > Coriobacteriaceae > Collinsella > Collinsella aerofaciens_CH. The sequence goes on from DBEWII010000116.1 coordinate 9,134, forward strand.
TATAGGTTTACGCCCATGAAAGACAACATTCTTAGCCTTTAACGTCTCGGCAAGTCGTTTGCAATCCTCGAGCCTAGAACCCGACCCAACGACATGGACTACAATTCGATCGTTGTTACAGAGACTGGCAGCACGGACAATAGTTGCGACAGACTGAGCCTGTCCAACGTTACCCGCAATAGTTAGATTTACCTTTGTCGGGTCATATCCATCGCATCCACCAGAAGTCCCTACCGTCCCAAAATTATCGTCTGCATATTGAGGAAGGTAGGCAGACGGTTCTCTATTCAAGGAAAGACTGCCTGAGAAATACTCGTCAAACAACGGCGAAGTAACAGCGATCCTGTCAGCCCGACTATAAATTCGTCTACTTACAGAAGACATCCATTTATAAGGAAGAGACTCCTGGCTAAAACCGCCCGCAGTTAAACTGATAGGCCAAAGATCAAAGCAATATAGAAGCATCTTCTTGTGATGCTTCTTGGCATAAACCAAAGCTGGATCAACTTGCATAACAGGTGAAAACTGGTATCCAAGAACAACATCAAACTCATCTTTAATATCTCGTGCAAGCTTATCTGCGTTGTA
>DBEWII010000117.1:0-17187 GCA_048384935.1 Collinsella aerofaciens
TTCCGCACGAGCCGGAGGCCACTTAATGTGGCCTCCGTGCGAGCCAGGACTGTAGAGCAGCAAACTTAAACCGCAGGCCGCCCGGGCCGGGAATCCGCCCATGCGCACAGGAGGGGATCCCTTTTGTGTAGGGTTTGCGGAAATGTGCCTATTTTGGGATACGCCCGGCGGCGTGGTCTGTTGACGGCACAGCTAACGCCACGTATCCTATCGAACTGCGTGTTTCGTAGGGGGATGCTGACCCCTCGATTCAAGCCGTTGCACTTTACAGAAAGCTGGAATCATTCGAGAAGGAGTACGCTTTGCCTACTATTAACCAGCTGGTTCGCCAGGGCCGTCGTTCCGTGCCCAAGAAGTCCAAGAACGCTGCTCTGCAGCACAACTCCCAGAAGCGCGGCGTGTGCACCCGCGTCTTCACCACGAGCCCCAAGAAGCCGAACTCGGCTCTTCGTAAGGTTGCCCGTGTTCGCCTTGTCAACGGCATCGAAGTTACTGCTTACATCCCGGGTGAGGGCCACAACCTGCAGGAGCACTCCATCGTGCTCGTCCGCGGCGGTCGTGTCCGTGACCTCCCTGGTGTCCGTTATCACGTCATCCGTGGCGCCTACGACGCTGCTCCGGTCCAGAACCGTATGCAGGCCCGTTCCAAGTACGGTGCTAAGCGCCCCAAGGCCAAATAAGCCAGATAACGTTTTGATACTTTCGCCGTGTGCCGCCTAAGCGCCGCACGGTAGACACTTAAGGAGATTTCACATGCCGCGTCGTGCAGCAGCTAATCGTCGTGAGGTTCAGCCTGACGCCGTTTACAACAACCGCCTGGTGACTCAGCTCATCAACAAGGTCCTTCTTGACGGCAAGAAGGCCACCGCTGAGCGCATCGTTTACACCGCTTTCGAGATCGTTGCCGAGAAGTCCGAGGGTGGCGACGCTCTCGCTACCTTCAAGAAGGCTATGGACAACGTCAAGCCCACGCTCGAGGTTAAGCCCAAGCGTGTCGGTGGCGCTACCTATCAGGTCCCGATGGAGGTCAACTCCCGTCGTTCCACCGCTCTGGGTATCCGCTGGATCGTCAACTTCTCCCGCGCTCGCAAGGAGAAGACCATGGCCGAGCGTCTCGCCAACGAGATTCTCGACGCCTCCAACGGCCTGGGCGCTTCCGTCAAGAAGCGTGAGGACGTCTTCAAGATGGCCGAGGCCAACCGCGCGTTCTCTCACTATCGTTGGTAAGTTAAGGTAAGGAACTAACATGGCTAAGCCTAAGTACAAGCTTTCCGATACCCGTAACATCGGCATCATGGCTCACATCGATGCCGGTAAGACCACCACAACCGAGCGTATTCTTTACTACACCGGTAAGACCCACAAGATCGGTGAGGTTCATGAGGGCGCTGCCACCATGGACTGGATGGTTCAGGAGCAGGAGCGCGGCGTAACCATTACCTCCGCTGCTACCACGTGCTTCTGGAACAAGGACGGTAAGGACTACCGCATCCAGATCATCGACACCCCGGGCCACGTTGACTTCACCGCTGAGGTCGAGCGCTGCCTGCGCGTCCTCGATGGCGCTGTCGCCGTCTTCGACGCCGTTGCCGGCGTTCAGCCCCAGTCTGAGACCGTTTGGCGTCAGGCTTCTACCTTCAACGTCCCCCGTATCGCCTTCATCAACAAGTATGACCGCGTGGGCGCTGACTTCTTCAACGCTATCGAGACCATGAAGGATCGTCTCGACGCCAACGCTGTGGCCGCTCAGGTCCCGATGGGCGCCGAGGACAACTTCTGGGGCGTTATCGACCTCGTCACCATGACCGCATGGGACTTCAAGGCCGACGACAAGGGCATGACCTACCCCGAGCCGATGGACGAGATCCCGGCTGAGTTCGCCGACATCGCTGCCACCAAGCGCGAGGAGCTCCTCGACGCTGCTGCCAGCTTTGACGACGAGCTCATGGAGAAGATCCTCATGGAGGAGGACTTCACCGTCGAGGAGCTCAAGGCTGCTCTGCGCAAGGGCGTTCTGGCCAACGAGCTCAACCTCGTCTTCGTGGGCTCCGCCTACAAGAACAAGGGCGTCCAGGAGCTGCTCGACGCTGTCGTCGACTACCTGCCCAGCCCGCTCGACGTCGAGGCCGTCACCGGTACCGATCCGGACACCGGCGAGGAGATCGAGCGTCATCCTTCCTTCGACGAGCCCTTCTCCGGCCTGGTCTTCAAGATCATGACCGACCCGTTCGTCGGTAAGCTCACCTACGTCCGCGTTTACTCCGGCCGCGCCGAGTCCGGCTCCTACGTTGTCAACGCTTCCAACGGTCAGCGCGAGCGCCTCGGCCGCATCCTCGAGATGAACGCCGCCGAGCGTATCGACCGTGACGACGCTGCTGCCGGCGACATCGTTGCTTGCGTCGGCTTCAAGAACTCCACCACCGGCGACACCCTGTGCGCCGAGGGCAAGGAGATCGTCCTCGAGAAGATCGAGTTCGCCAAGCCCGTTATCGACGTTGCCATCGAGCCCAAGACCAAGGCCGAGCAGGACAAGATGTCCCTGGCTCTGACCAAGCTCGCCGAGGAGGACCCGACCTTCCAGGTGTCCACCAACCACGAGACCGGCCAGACCATCATCGCCGGCATGGGCGAGCTGCACCTCGAGATCATCGTCGACCGTCTGCTCCGCGAGTTCAAGGTTGACGCTAACGTCGGTAAGCCCCAGGTTGCCTACCGCGAGACCGCTGGTCACGACGTCGAGAAGGCTGAGGGCAAGTTCGTCCGTCAGTCCGGCGGTCGCGGTCAGTACGGCCACGCCGTCATCAAGCTCGAGAAGATGGAGGAGGGCTTCGGCTACGAGTTCGTCAACGCTATCGTCGGCGGCGTCGTGCCCAAGGAGTACATCCCGTCCATCGACAAGGGCATCCAGGAGGCCCTGAACACCGGTGTTATCGCCGGCTTCCCGGTCCTCGACGTTAAGGTCACCCTGTTCGACGGTTCTTACCACGAGGTCGACTCCTCCGAGGCCGCCTTCAAGATCGCCGGTTCCATGGCTATCAAGGACGCCCTCAAGAAGTCCGATCCGCAGCTGCTCGAGCCGATCATGGCTGTCGAGGTCGAGACCCCCGAGCAGTACATGGGCGACGTTATGGGCAACCTCTCCGGTCGCCGCGGCAAGATCGAGGGCATGGAGGATCGCAAGAACAGCAAGCTCATCCGTGCCAAGGTGCCGCTGGGCGAGATGTTCGGTTACGCTACCGACCTTCGCTCCCAGACCCAGGGCCGTGCATCCTACACGATGCAGTTCGACTCTTATGAGCCCGCGCCCAAGTCCATCGTGGACGAGGTCATGAGCAAGAACGCCTAAGTTCGAGCTCCCTGTTACGTAATCCGCGAGAACATCTCTCGCACTCTTTGGAGGTTTAAGTTGGCTACCCAGAAGATCCGCATTCGCCTCAAGGGCTATGATCACGAGGTCGTCGATCAGTCCGCGAAGCTCATCGTCGAGACCGCTCAGAAGACCGGCGCTCGCGTTTCCGGTCCTGTCCCCCTGCCCACCGAGCGCAACCTGTACACGGTTATCCGCTCGCCGCACGTGAACAAGGACTCCCGTGAGCAGTTCGAGATGCGCACCCACAAGCGCCTCATCGACATTCTCGACCCCACCTCGGGCACTGTTGATTCGCTTATGCGTCTCGACCTCCCCGCTGGCGTCGACATCGACATCAAGCTTTAAGCGATATCGCTCATAGCTTAAAGGGCCCCGCTGCCGTTACGGTAGCGGGGCCCTTTTGTTTTGAGTTTAGATTTTGGGATAGCGAATTCGTCTGCCGAGCCGACGGCTGCGGCGCCCTATTCGCTCAGGGGGCGCAAGGATGCTTCTTCGAAGTGGAAGACGCACAAGCCGCTCTCGGTCTCAATGCATGCGCGGCCGCAATCGTCGACCGTTCTAAATATGCCTCGTGCCAGCTCGTCTCCAGCGGGGGAGCGGGCGATAACGTGCTCCCCGATCCAATTGAGGTGACCGACATAGTCATCGCGGACGGGCGCGAGCGGTCCGGCGTCTTCTTCCATGGCGTTGAGGCGTTCTGCCCACGCATCTACAGCGTTCACGACTGCGTGATAGACCTCATCGAGGAGCATGTCGACGGCAGGAACGTTTTCGTTAAGGTCCGAGAGACCGATTGCCGGCAGGCCGCCATCGGGCACCTCTTGGGGCACATAGTTCACATTGACGCCAATGCCGCAGACGGCGAAAGGTTTGCCTTCGTTATCGCGTGCAGCCTCGACCAGAATGCCGCCGAGCTTGCGTCCTCGCGCGACCAGGTCGTTGGGCCATTTGAGGCCAATCTCGTTTGCAAGACCCTGCTTTTCGAGTGCTTCGAGCACCGCTAGGCCGCTGACGGCGGCAAGACCAGAGTACTTTGCGGGATTAACGCATGGACGCAGGACTATCGAAAGCAATAGGTTGCCGGCGGTTGAATCCCACTTGTGGCCGCGCCGGCCGCGTCCTGCCGTTTGCGCGCGGGCGGCAAGTCCTGTGCCGTGCGGTGCTCCCTGTTTTCCTGCTTCGAGCAGGTCATCGTTGGTCGATCCGGTTACGTCGACTATCGTTAAACGAGAATCCATAACAGCTGCTACCTCCTATGTAAATAAGGCAATCGCGCAATGGTGTCGAGAGATAGACACAATGTGAAGCCTTTGTCGCATTTGGACAATTTAATGTTAACACGTCAACAAAGACTGAAATGCGTTATCCTCTCTTGGTCGATGTAAACACGTCAACAACTCAAAGGAGGTTAGTGATGGGTTTCACGATTCTTGGAACAGGCTCGGCGCTTCCTGAGCGCAGCGTTTCCAATGACGAGCTGTCTGAGTTCCTCGATACCTCGGATGAGTGGATTTTTACTCGCACAGGTATCAAGAGCCGCCACGTCTGCACCACCGAGTCACTTGACGACCTTGCCGTAGCGGCGAGCGAGCGGGCACTCCAGGTGTCCGGAATCGACGCGAGCCAGCTGGATCTGATCGTCTGCTCGACGACGACGGGTGACCACCTTGTTCCCGCCGAGGCGTGTGCCGTTGCTGAGCGACTTGGCGCGACGTGCCCTGCCTTCGATGTCTCGGCGGCTTGTGCCGGCTTCGTATTTGCGCTCGATGTCGCCGAGGGCTATATCGCCCGCAGCCGTGCCGAGCGCGTGCTTGTTGTTGCTGCCGAGCAGATGACGCGCGCGCTCGACTGGACTGACCGTGCCACGTGCGTGCTCTTTGGCGATGGCGCGGGCGCTGCAGTCATGGAGGCCGGGGGAGAGAATCCCCTTGCCGTTGAGCTTTCGACCGCACCCGATGTCGAGACGTTGCGCGTTCCCGGGCTGGATGGCACCTCGCCATTCAAGGTTCCCTCGGACTGCCAGAGTGTGCTTTCCATGAACGGCCGCCGCGTGTTCAAGTTCGGCGTCAACGCCATCTGCGACACGGTCCATAAGCTTGCGATCGATGCGGGCATTTTGGTCGAAGACATCGATCATTTTGTATTCCATCAGGCTAACGAACGAATCCTGAGCCAGGCGGTCAAGCGCCTGGGCGTGCCGGACGAGCGCGTGGTTCGCACGTTGCGCGAGACCGGCAACATTTCGAGCGCATGCATTCCGCTTGCCCTCGACCGGCTGGCAAACGCCGGTGCACTTCACACAGGCGACACCATCGCCTTGGTTGGATTTGGCGCCGGTCTGGATATAGGTGGCTATCTGCTTCGTTGGAAGTAGTCGCACATAGGAAATAAAAACGCCCTAGGGCACAACCAAAGGAGAACTACCATGGCAGATCAGAAGACCTTCGAGCGCGTTTGCGACGTTATCCGCGAGACCGCCGGTCTTGACGACGTCGAGATGAAGCCCGAGTCCACGCTCGAGGAGATTGGTCTCGACAGCCTGGGTACCGTCGAGATTCTCGTCGCCGTTGAGGACGAGTTTGGCATCCAGCTTGATACCGAAGAGAACCCCAAGACGGTCGGCGAGTTCGCCGATACGGTCGAGGCGGCATTGGAGAAGTAGAGATGCTCAAGACTCCTCTCTGCGATCTGCTCGGCATCGAAAAGCCCGTGTTCCAGGGCGGCATGGCCTGGATTGCCGACGCCTCACTGGCATCGGCCGTATCCGAGGCGGGCGGCCTAGGCATCATCGCGGCAATGAATGCCGACGCCGACTGGCTTCGCGACCAGATTCATGAGCTGCGCACCAAGACGGATAAGCCCTTTGGCGTTAACGTCATGCTCATGAGCCCGTTTGCCGACGAGGTTGCACAGGTTGTGATCGATGAGCAGGTGCCCGTTGTGGTGACTGGTGCCGGTAATCCCACCAAGTACATGAAAGCTTGGAACGATGCGGGCATCAAGGTCATCCCCGTTGTGGCTTCGGTGGCGCTCGCCCGTCTCGTGGCGCGTCGTGGAGCCACAGCGGTTGTTGCCGAGGGCACCGAATCGGGCGGCCATATTGGCGAGACCTCGACGATGGCACTGGTGCCGCAGGTCGTCGATGCGGTCGACATTCCCGTAGTGGCTGCCGGCGGTATTGCCGACGGCCGTGGCGTGGCGGCCGCCTTTATGCTGGGCGCTGCCGGCGTCCAGGTGGGTACGCGCTTTCTCGTTGCAAATGAGTGCACCGTCTCGGAGCAGTACAAGGAGATGGTCCTGAAGGCCAACGACACTTCGACGCGTGCGACCGGCCGCTCGACGGGACATCCGGTGCGCGCCCTCAAGAGCCCCTTCACCAACGCCTACGCCAAGAGCGAGGCGGCGGGCGTAAGTGTCGAGGAGCTCGGGGCCATGGGCACGGGCGCCCTTCGCAAGGCCGCCAAGGACGGCAATTACGAAGAGGGTTCGTTTTTGTGTGGACAGATTGCCGGCATGGTTAGCGAGCGCCAGAGCGCACGCGAAATCGTTGACGATCTGGTCGATGGCGCCGAGCGCGTCCTGAAGGGTGCGTCCGCATGGGTAGCGTAGCGTTTCTGTTTGCCGGCCAGGGTGCCCAACACCCCGCGATGGGCGTCGACCTGATCGAGACATCGCCGGCGGCCGCCGAGGTGTTCACCATTGCCGACGAGGTGCGCCCGGGGACCAGCGAGCAGTGCCGGAGTGCCTCCAAGGAGGAGCTCTCGCAGACCGAGAACACGCAGCCGTGCGTGTTCGTTCACGACCTGGCAGCGGCTGCCGCCCTGCGTGAGCGCGGCGTGGTACCTGCCGCCTGTGCGGGTTTTTCGCTGGGCGAGGTCGCCGCGCTCACCTTTGCGGGGGCATTCGATACGCGAGCGGGCTTTGAGCTCGTGTGCGAGCGCGCGGTGCTGATGGCCGTGGCTGCCGAGCGCCATCCGGGCGGCATGCGCGCCGTCATCAAGCTCGATGCGGAGCAAGTCGAGGGCCTGGCAAAACAGGCCGGCGAGGACTGCTGGCCGGTCAACTACAACAGCCCGCAGCAGACGGTCGTTGCCGGAGCGCCCGAAGCGCTGCAGGAGCTCGACGTCCTAGTAAAAGAGGCCGGTGGCCGCGCTATGAAAGTCGCGGTGTCGGGTGCATTTCATAGCCCCTATATGGCCGAGGCGACTGAGGGGCTGGCGACGTATATCCAAGCCGGCCACGCGCCGTCTCCGCTGCTGATTCCGGTCATGGCAAACATGACGGCGGCGCCCTATCCGGCGGACCCGCGAGCGGCATCGGATGTCTTGGCCAACCAGGTGAGTCATGCCGTTCGCTGGGTCGACACGCTGCATACTCTGCAGGATCAGGGCATCGACACGTTTATTGAGGTCGGCCCTGGCAAAACGCTGTCCGGCCTGGTCAAGCGTACGCTGAGCGACGTTCGCGTGTATTCGTGCGAGACGGCCGAGCAGGTCGCAGCTATTGCCGACGAGCTCGCATAGTCCACAGGGCTGTAACCCGAAAGGAATGACATGGGCAACTTGAACAACGGCACGCTCGAGCGCAACGGCTCACGTCGCGTGGCACTGGTCACGGGCGGCTCGCGGGGTATCGGCCGCGCCTGCGCTGTCGGTCTGGCGGAGGACGGCTTTGATATCGCCGTCGTCTATGCCGGAAGCGTCGATGCGGCGCGCGAGACGTGCGAAGCCTGCGAGGCGGCTGGCGCCGCGGCACGCGCATATCAATGCGACGTGGCCGACCCCGCTGCCGTCAACGCGTGCGTGGAAGCGGTCCTCAACGACTTTGGCTCCATTTGGGCGCTCGTCAACAACGCTGGCATCACCCGCGATGGCCTGCTCATGCGCATGGGCGATGACGCCTTCGATCGCGTACTCGATGTCAATCTCAAGGGAACGTTTAACACGACGCGCGCGCTCACCAAGACCTTTATGCGCCAGTGCGGCGGTTGCGTCGTCAACATGAGCTCGGTCGTGGGCCTGATGGGCAATGCCGGGCAAGCCAACTATGCTGCCTCCAAGGCGGGCGTGATCGGTCTGACCAAGGCGGTGGCGCGCGAGCTTGCGCCCCGCGGCGTACGAGTGAACGCGGTCGCCCCCGCGTTTGTCGAGACCGATATGACGGCAAAGCTCTCTGAGAAGGTGCGTGCGGCAACCGAGGAGCAGATTCCCCTTAAGCGTATGGCGCAGCCCGAAGAGGTGGCCGGTGTGGTGCGCTTTTTGGCGAGCGATGCGGCTGCCTACATTACGGGCGAGGTCGTACGCGTCGACGGCGGAATGGCGATGTAGAAACCAGGGCCGAAGAACGGCTTGGATGAGGAGACCATGATGGAACAGAGAGTTGCAATCACCGGCATCGGTGCCGTATCGCCGCTCGGCAACACGGCGCTTGCCACCTGGGCGGCCATGTGCGCCGGCACGTGCGGCATCGGCCCGATCATGCACTTCGATACCGATGCGTTTGCCGTCAAGGTGGCGGCCGAGGTCAAGGGCTTTGACGGCAACGAGTACTTTGGCAAGCGTGATGCAAAGCATCTGGACCCCTGCGTTCAGTTTGCGATGGCGGCTTCGGACGAGGCCATGCACGATGCGGGCTTTGATGTCGAGGGCGCCATCGATCGAGAGCGCCTGGGCGTCTACGTGGGCTCGGGTGTGGGCGGCATGCAGACACTCGTCGACAACGTCCACACGATCGCCGATCGGGGGCCTCGTCGCGCATCGCCTTACATGATCGCGATGATGATTCCCAACATGGCATCGGGCAATATCGCGATCCGTCACAAGGCAAAGGGGCCGACCCTGCCCGTCGTGACCGCGTGCGCGACGTCTGCCCATGCGGTGGGCGAGGCATTCCGTGCTATCAAGCACGGCTATGCTGACGCGATCCTCGCGGGTGGTGCCGAGGCGGCTATTATCCCCGATGCCGTTGCAGGCTTTACGTCCTGTCGTGCGCTCACCACCAATCCCGATCCGCAGGCGGCCTGCCGCCCGTTCGATGCAGACCGCGACGGCTTTGTGATGGGCGAAGGCGCCTGCGTGCTCGTACTCGAGGGTATGGAGCACGCACAGGCCCGCGGTGCGCACATTTATGCCGAGGTCGTGGGCTACGGCAACACCGATGATGCCTATCACATCACGAGCCCTGATCCCGAGGCTGCCGGCATTGCCCGCGCGATATCGCTGGCGGTGACCGAGGGCGACGTCAAGCCTTCCGAGGGCCTCTACATCAACGCTCACGGCACCTCGACCAAGCTTAACGATTCGTCCGAGACGGCGGGCATTAAGCGTGCGCTTGGCGAGGATGCGGCGCGCGCCGCGCACGTCTCGTCGACCAAGTCGATGACCGGCCACATGATCGGTGCCACGGGTGCCATCGAAGTCATGGCCTGTGCCATGGCGCTCGAGCAGGGCGTGGTGCCGCCGACCATTAACTACCACACGCCCGATCCCGCCTGCGATCTTGACTACACGCCGAATCGCGCGGTTCGCGCCGACCTTACCTGGGCGCTTTCGACCAACCTGGGCTTTGGCGGGCACAACGCCGCCATCGCGCTGCGTAGATATACGAGGAGCTAGAGCATGGATTCCAAAAGACTTGCCGAGATAGCCGATGTTATGGAGGACCGCGGCCTCACGCGCGTACGCGTTGAGGAGCCCGATGGCACCGCGGTCGAACTCGAGCGCGCGAGCGCCGCGCAGCCGGTTGCCGTGCCCATGCCTATGCCGGGTGCCGTGACTGCTCCGGCGGTGGCTCCTGTCGCCATGCCTGCCGCCGCACCGGAGCCCGCCGCGCAGACACCTGCCGCCGCACCGGAGCCCAAGGGCACCGAGGTGACCGCTCCCATGGTCGGCGTTTTCTATGCTGCCCCGGCGCCGGGCGACGAGCCGTTTGTGCACGTGGGCTCTAAGGTCAAGGCCGGCGAGACCCTCTGCATTATCGAGGCCATGAAGGTTCTCAACGAGGTGACGGCCGAGGCAGACGGCGAGGTGCTCGAGATCTGCGTGGCCGACGGCGACCTCGTGGAGTTTGGCAGCTGCCTCATGAGGATCGGATAGGTGATATCCATGAACAAAGAAGAGCTCAAGAAGCTGTTACCGCATCGCGAGCCGATGCTTTTGCTCGACGAAGCCGAGCTGGTGGGCGACGAGGCCCACGGCAAGATCACGATTACGGGCGACGAATACTTTTTGCAGGGGCATTTTCCGGGAAACCCGGTGGTCCCCGGCGTGATCCAGTGCGAGATGCTCGCCCAAAACTGCTGCGTGTTGCTGATGGGCGATGAGGAGGCGCGCGGCGCGACGCCGTTCTACACGAGTCTGGACAAGGTGCGCTTTAAGCGTCCGGTGCGCCCGGGCGATACGGTGGATCTGGTGTGCTCCATCACGCGTGCGCGCGGGCCGTTCCGCTTTGCGACGGGTACTGCAAGCGTCAACGGTGAGGTCTGTTGCCGCGCCGACATGTCTTTTGCACTCATGCACGAAAGTTAAGGAAGGCTTCATGTTCGACAAAGTGCTCATCGCCAACCGCGGCGAAGTCGCGGTCCGTGTTATCCGCGCGTGCCGCGATATGGGCATCAAGACCGTCGCTGTTTATTCCACGGCCGATGCGGACGCGCTGCACGTGCAGCTTGCCGACGAGGCGTATTGCATCGGCGGTCCGCGTCTTGCCGAGAGCTACCTCAACGACGATGCCGTGCTCACCTGTGCCGTAAAGTCGGGAGCTAAGGCAATTCATCCCGGCTATGGCTTCTTTTCCGAGAAGGCGAGCTTCGTGCGCGACTGCGACAAGTATGGCCTGGCGTTTGTTGGTCCTTCGGCCAAGGTGATCGACAGCATGGGCGACAAGGACGCCGCACGTCGAACGGCTGCCGCGGCGGGCGTGCCCATCGTGCCGGGCTGCGATTTGCTCAAAAGTCCCGAGGAGGCAACGGCCGAGGCTGAGCGCATTGGCTGCCCCGTGCTTATTAAGGCGCGTGCGGGCGGCGGCGGTCGCGGTATTCGTAAGGTCGAGCGCGTGGAAGATGCGGCAAAGGCCTTTATTGAAGCACGAGCCGAGGGCGAGGCCGTTTTTGGCGACGGCGAGTGCTACATGGAGAAGTTCGTCGCGCCGGCGCATCACGTTGAGGTACAGATTATGGCCGATAAGCAGGGCCATGTGTTTTCGCTCGGCGAGCGCGAGTGCTCGGTGCAGCGGCGCAACCAAAAGCTAATCGAGGAGAGCCCCGCGCCGTGCCTCGACGGACACGACGACATTCGTGCTCGCATGCACAAGGCAGCGCGTGACCTGGCTCGTGCCGTCGGCTACGAAGGAGCCGGTACCATCGAGTTCCTGTATTCGGACGACGGCAATTTCTACTTTATGGAAATGAACACGCGCTTGCAGGTGGAGCATCCGGTTACGGAGTTTGTGACCGATACCGACTTGGTCAAGTGGCAGCTGCGCGTGGCAGCCGGCCAGCCTCTGCCCTTTGAGCAGGAGGACATGCCGGTCCGCAACCACGCCATGGAGTGCCGCATCAATGCCGAGACGCCGGACTTTCTGCCGTCATGCGGAACGGTCACCGCGTTGCGTGTGCCGGGTGGTCCGCGCGTGCGCTGGGATTCCGCCATGTTTACCGGTGCTATAGTTCCGCCGTACTACGACTCCATGCTTGGCAAGCTCATCGTGTGTGCGCCCACGCGTGACGGCGCCATTCGCAAGATGCGCTCGGCCCTGGGCGAGCTCGTGATTGAGGGCGTGAGCGAAAACAGCGAGCTTCAGCTCGACGTGCTGGCAAACGACGAGTTCTTGTCGGGCATGTATCACACCGATCTGATGGGGCATCTCTATGCTGATGAATAGAAAAGCGAAGACGGTCAACGTCCTCGAGGGACCGATGACCGAGTCGTGCGCCGAGTTTCCCGCGCGCCACGTGTTTATCAAGTGCCCGGAGTGCCGCCGCGTGATCGATGAGGCGCGCCTGCACGACAACCTCGAGGTCTGCCCTCGTTGCGGCAAACACTTTCGCGTGAGCGGGCGCGACCGCATGCGCATGACGATTGACGAGGGCACGTTTGAGGAATGGGATGCCAGTCTGGCGCCGGAGGACTTCCTCTCGTTTCCCGGCTATGCCGACAAGCTCAAGAGCGTGAGCGAGCGTTCGGGCGAGCACGATGCCGTTGTGTGCGGCAGGGGCAAAATCTGCGGTTGCGATACCGCGCTCTTCTTTATGGACGCCAACTTTATGATGGGCTCGATGGGTTCCGTGGTGGGCGAGAAGATCTGTCGCACATTTGAGCGAGCGACCGAGCTTGGATTGCCAGTTGTCGGCTTTACCGTTTCGGGCGGTGCGCGCATGCAAGAGGGCGTGACATCGCTTATGCAGATGGCCAAGATTTCTGCGGCGGTTAGGCGCCACAGCGAGGCGGGCGGCCTGTATATCACGGTGCTCACCGACCCCACGACCGGAGGCGTAACCGCGAGCTTTGCCATGGAGGGCGACATTATCCTGGCCGAGCCCGATGCCCTGACGGCATTTGCCGGCCCGCGCGTGATCGAGCAGAACATGCACAAGCGCCTGCCCAAGGGATTCCAGCGCTCCGAGTTTTTGCTGGAGCACGGCTTTTGCGATGCCGTTGTTCCGCGTGGCGAGATTGCGCTCACGGTAGGCGAGCTGCTGGCGCTGCACGAAGGGCACGCGCCCGGCCTGGGGGCACCGCATGAGATCGTGCATACGGGTCGCCGCGGCAAAAAGCTGGGACACTTGTTCAAGCGCTCGGCCGCACCAAAAACCGCGTTCGAGATTGTCAAGCAGACCCGCTCGGCAGATCGCGCCACGGCAGGCGAGATGATCTCGCTGGGCCTGGATGGATTTGTGGAGCTGCACGGCGACCGCTACTTTGGCGACGACGCTGCTGTGGTGGCTGGCATTGGCTGGAAAGACGGACGCCCCGTAACGGTCATCGCCATCGAGCGCGGCACCACGACCAAAGAGCGCATGCGTCGCAACTTTGGTATGGCACATCCCGAGGGCTACCGCAAAGCGCGTCGCCTGATGCGCCAGGCCGAAAAGTTTGGTCGACCGGTTCTGTGCCTGGTCGATACTTCGGGCGCGTTTTGCGGCATCGGTGCCGAGGAGCGCGGCCAGGGCGAGGCGATTGCCCAGAATCTCATGGAGATGAGCGGCCTTAAGACGCCGATTGTCTCGGTGGTGACAGGCGAGGGCGGCTCTGGTGGCGCGCTGGCGCTATCCGTGGCCGACCGCATCCTGATGCTCTCGAGCTCGGCCTATTCGGTCGTGAGCCCCGAGGCCTGTGCGTCGATCCTGTGGAAGGATACCGACCGCGCGAATGAGGCTGCCGAGGCGCTGAAGCTCACGGCTCCCGATCTGTTGGCGCTCGGCATCATCGACGGCATTGTTGACGATAGGGACCTGTCGCATGAGGAGATCGCCGGTGCCGTCATGTCCTCGGCATTTGATGCCTTCGATACGCTTGGGCAGCTCGACGAGGCGACCCTCACAAACCTCCGCTACGAAAAGTACCGCGCAATCGGTCAGTACCGCACGATGTGACAAAGGGGCAGCCCGCATGTCACATTGGGAAAGGCGTTCCATGTCACAAGTTTCTAACACCACGTTTGCAACGACGGTTTCATCAAACGCCATGGCCGTGGTGGACTATCTGTCCAAAAGCATGATGTCGGCGTTGCCGTTTATTGTCTGCGCGGCGTTGTTCCGCACCGTCGCCGTCATTATGGGCGAAGGCATGCTGGGCCTGTGGTCTGCCGATTCCGAAATCTATCGCCTGTTCTACAGTTGGCTCTATAACGCCGGCTACTACTTTTTGCCCATCTATCTTGGTTGGGCGGCCGCCCGCCAGCTCGGTTGCTCGGAGCAGCTGGGTATGATGCTGGGCGGCGTATTGATTGCGCCCGATCTGCTCAAGCTCGTCGATGCCGCATCGACGACGGGGGCATCGATGACTTCCGTGTATGGTCTGCTTCCCGCGCCGGTCAACGATTACACGACGACTGTTATTCCGGTTCTCATCTCGGTGCCCGTGCTATGGCGAGTGGAGTGTTTCTTTAAGCGCGTTATCCCTAAGGCCGTGGCGTTTTCGTTCGTTCCGTTTGCAACCATGCTTGTCATGGTTCCGGTTTCGCTGTGCATTACGGCGCCGGCGGGCAGCTATCTGGGCATGCTGTTGGGCCAGCTTATGTTTAGGCTTGGCAATTCCGGTGGCATCGTGTCGCTGCTCACGCTCATGGGGCTTGCCGCGGGCTGGGAGTTCCTAAAGATCGCCGGCGTCAGCAACGTTGTCCTATCGCTCGCCTATGCGCAGTTTATGAGTGTGGGAACGGATTCGTGCATCCTGATCGCCGCGACGATGGCAACGTTCGCCGTTTGGGGCATGCCCTTTGGCGCGTCGCTTCGCGTTGCAGATAAGGACGAGAAGGCGCTCATGCTGGGCTATTCAATCTCGGGTGTTCTTGGCGGCGTAAGCGAGCCGGCGCTGTACGGTTGCGGCTTTAAATATGGCAGGTGCCTGACGTGCATGGCCATTGGCGGCGCCGTCGGAGGCCTTGTTGCGGCCGTGGGCCACGTTACGGCCTATACCATCGGCATGACGAATGTCCTCATGGTCATTGGCTTTGCCACGGGCGGCATCTCGAACCTGCTGTGGTGCTGCGCTGCCGGCGGTGTGGCATTTGCGGTGTCTGCGGCGCTGAGCTACTGCTTTGGCGTGGTGCCGGCGAAGGGACAGACGACGGGGGACGGAGCCGATTCACCCGAAACCTCGAAGAGCGTGGCCGAAGCAAGCGCGTAAACCTGTGCGACGCAAGGACGATTCCTTTGCCATATTCCAAGGCCGTGGCCCGTGTGGGTTGCGGCCTTTTTTGTATCTGGGGGACAAAGTGGCTACACTACAATCCGTTTGAGCAATAGATATATAGGTAGTACCGTGGGGGCGGATGTAGATGGTCGAGTGGATTGTTAAGCGTGCGCAGGGCGACCGTGCGCGCGTGGGCACGTTGACGGGCGTGGTGTGTATTCTCGCCAATGTGGCACTATGCGCTGCGAAGGGCGTAATTGGCGTGCTGTCGGGATCGGTTTCGATTGTGGCGGATGCCATGAACAACCTGTCCGATGCCAGCTCGAATATCGTGAGCGTGCTGGGCTTTAAGCTGGCGAGCAAGCCGGCCGACCCCGAGCATCCTTACGGCCACGGTCGCTACGAGTATCTCTCGGGTCTGGTCGTGGCGGCGCTCGTGCTGCTGATTGGCGTTGAGCTGGTGAAGTCCTCGGTCGAGCGCGTCATCCACCCCGAACCTGTCGAGTTCTCGCTTGCCCTGGTGGCAGTTCTAGTGCTTTCGATGGTCGTAAAGCTGTGGATGGCGGCCCTCAACCAAAAGCTCGGTGACCGCATTGAGTCCGAGACGCTGCATGCGACCGCGCAGGATTCCAAGAACGATGTCCTAGCCACGGGCGCCGTGCTGGCGTGCGCGATTGTTTCGCAGGTGACGCACATCAATCTTGACGCATGGGTCGGCCTTGCCGTTGGCGCCTATATTGGCTGGAGCGGTTTTGAACTCATCCAGGATACGGTGAGCCCGCTTTTGGGTCAGTCGCCCGATCCTAAGCTGGTCAAGCACATCCGAGACAAGATCATGAGCTATCCCGGCGTTTTGGGCGTTCACGATTTGATGGTTCACGACTACGGCCCGGGCAGGAAGTTTGCAAGTGCGCACGCCGAGATGGCGGCCGAGGCCAGCCCGCTGGAAAGCCACGACACGCTCGATAACATCGAGCAGTCGTTTAGGAACGAAGACGGCATGATCGTCACGCTTCACTACGACCCCATCGTGACCGACGATCCAAAGGTGGCGAGCATGCGCCTGCGTATCAACGCAATGGCTCAGGAGATCGATAACCGCCTCTCGATTCATGACCTACGCTGTGTGCCGGGTCCTACGCACACCAACGTGATCTTTGACTGCGTGCGTCCCTCGGATCTGCAGATGAGTGCCGAAGACGTAAAGCACGCGCTGACACAACGGGTCGAATCGGAATATCCCAAGTCGATTGCCAAGATTACGATCGACGAAGACTACGTAGGGCATACCCACGAGTAAGGCTATGCCGGCAAAGCAGGTTATGCAGAAGGGGAGAGCATGAAGAAGCTGTATCTACTCCGCCACGGTCAGACGGAGTTCAACGTCAAAAAGCTGGTCCAGGGCCGCTGCGATTCACCGCTCACCGACTTAGGCCGTCAGCAAGCCGGGATGGCAGCCGCATGGCTCAAAGCCCACGGCGTCGTCCCCGACAAAGTGGTCTCTTCGCCCTTAGGCCGAGCCATGGACACAGCTCAGCTCGTCGCATGCGAGCTCCTCGGCCCGGACGCAGCAGCCGAGCCCTGCGAAGGCATCATCGAGCGCTGCTACGGCACCTTCGAAGAAGGCCCGCACGACGCTCTGCCCACCGACGTCTGGGATCCGGGCGAGGACCTGGTCCCCTTCGGAGGAGAAGGAAGCCAGGCGCTGCAAGAACGTATGGTGGATGCGCTTACCAATATCATGGGCTCCGAGGGCATCGAAACCCTTCTAGCAGTAAGCCACGGCAGCGCCAGCCGCCAATTTATCAAGGCCGCAGCCCCAGAGGGCTTCGAGCTCCCAACAAAACTCCCCAACTGCGCCATCATAATCTTCGATTTCGATGAGGCAAAGTCACAAGCAGAAGGCGAACCGTCCCAATGCAAGTTCACCCTCCAGCAAATAGTGGACCCCCAACAAAGTCATTA
>DBEWII010000118.1:0-6122 GCA_048384935.1 Collinsella aerofaciens
GGCGTGGATCAGGTAGACCTCGAGGTCGCGGTCGCCGAACTTGTTCATGAGGTACTCGAGCTGCATGAGCTCGTCCCAGGTGCCGCCGACGCCCATCAGGAACACGGCGTCGTAGCCCTCGTCGGCGACCTTGTCGGCGAGGGCGGTCATCTTCTTGCCGGTCTCGTAGAGCGCCTTGCCGTCCTCGAGATAGCCCTCCTGGTCGAAATGCATGATCTCGATCTTCTCGGTTTCCTTCATTTGTCTCTCCTTTCTGGGGTTGTTTCCACATCCCCCATGCCAACGGGCATCAAAACCCGCTTACATTCCGTAACACTCGGCCGCTTTGGCCTTAAGCGCATTGACTGACTCTTCGTAGCCCTCTGCCTTGACCTCCATTTGCTTGGAGACGGCATCGAGATACGGGTGCACGTCCCATGACTTCAGACGCTCGGCTATCATGGCCGCAATCGTCTGGAAGAACACAAGATTGGGAATTGCGCTGAGCAGCGGAGCCACCTGAGGCACCGCAACCTCGTGAGCCCTACCCTTGGGATGGGCCGTGAGCAGCACCGTTTTTGTCGTAACGTTCGATAGCGCATCAGCGATATTCGCAAGACGCTCCGACCCCTGCGGATCGTCGACGATAAACACCAGATAGCCCGGAACGATCTGCATCTCGGGACCGTGGACGAACTCCTCGCCTTCGTGATGCATGGCAGGAATCTTGATGGTCTCGCTCAGCTTGAGGGCCGCCTCTTCGGCAACGCCATAGTTGGGGCCGTTGCCGACGACCATGGCGGGCGTGTGCTCAGAAAGCTCGAACATGTGGTCTTGGACATATGCCTCGGCGGTCTTGCACATCACGGCATTGGCCTGGATGGCCTCGCGCAGGTCGTCAAGACGCTGGGCAACGCCCTTGGCGTCAATCGTTCCGCGCGCCTGACCGCCGTAAATACCAAAGAGCACCAGGTACTCAACGAGCACCTCGACGCCCAGAGTCACAAAGTCCACCGACTCGACGCCCACACCGTAGTCAAGAACGATGTCAGCGTGTTCCTTGATGGGTGCCTCGACGTTTGCCGTGAGCGCAACTGCAGCCATATCGTGTGCGCGCATGTAATCGAGCGCCGCAATCGTATTGGTCGAATAGCCACTCTGCGAAACGGCAATGTTGAGCGCATGCTGCGGATAGGTGTGTTCAAAATCAACGAAGGCCTCGGGCGTCACAACGGACACCTGCATTTGCAGGGCATCTTGCAGGTAATCGCGGGCGCAATCGGCGGCATGGCGCGACGAACCCGAAGCAACGATGCGCAGCGCGTCAAAAGAACCGGACTGGAAAATATCAACGAGCTGCGCTACCAGCTCAGACGAACGCTCGAGGTTCTCCCCCATACGCACATGGGCAAGCTGAACGTAATCGAGCATCTTCATCGTCTCACCTCGTAACAAATCATTAGTATTTGATACCAATCACAGTTATAGGTTACAGATTTTTGATACCTCTTTGTCGATTAATATATCCCCATCGGCGAACGGTCGATTTTGAGCCCTGTAAGGTTGTATATACAGCTGACCCAACGATCAAAACTGGTTAGTTTCCCAGCCGTTATTCACAAAATACCAGCTAGTACGTATAGGTGTAGCCGCCCGTATCGCCACGATTGAAGGACTTTACATACTCGATAGCCTGACCGCTCGCGTCATAGCTCACGCATTCCAAAAGCAAAACAAGATCGCCCTGTTCCAGTCCAAGGAGGCCGGCATCTCGTGCGCCCAGCGCTTCGATATCGAGCTTTTCCTGTGCCATGACTGGCTTTCGGCCCAGCATCTCATAGGTCTCGTACAAACTGAAGACCGACACGTCAATATCTTCGATGGTTGGGAACAGCAGGCAGGGAATCAGCGCCGTCTCAATCGATACGGGGCTACCGTTTATGCAGTTCAGGCGTCGAACGGAATAGAGCAGGTCGTCCTCGGCGATGCCAAACAGGTCGGCGTAATATGGCCCCGCATAACGCTTGGAACGCGCGAGAATACGGACGGACGGCTCGCCGCCCGAAGCACGGACCGATTCACGGAAACCGACCGTGCGTTCAAAAAAAGCAGGTACTTTCTGCGCCACAAAGGCACCTTTTCCCCGAACACGGCGAATCTGCCCGCGCCGAACCAGCTCATCGACAGCGCTTCGGATGGTCAAGCGTGTCGTACCAAATTCCTCGGCAAGGTCTTTTTCGGACGGAATCATGGAACCCGTGGGATATATACTGCGCTCGATACGTTCCTCGATGCGGCGTCGAATGCGCATATAAACCGGGGTGGCATCTACTGTTTCAGCCATTGTTCACCTGCCACGCTCCTCATGCCGTTCTCTTCGCCGTTATCGGCAAAGCGGAACTTTGTGGGCAAAATCACCGATTTGCAATGCTCCACAAAACGCATGTCCTTATCAAATTCGATCGAGCTCTCATAGAACACCGGCGTTCCCTCTTCTTGCTGGAGCAGCTCGGCCTCTTCGGCGTTCAAACGCGAGATGGAGATATGCTCACGTCCATGCTCAACACGCACGCCACCTTCTTTGAGCAAGACATCGTAAAGGCTCTCACACTCAAAATCGTGTTCGGGAAGCGATGGGCACAGGGACAGGTTAACGTGAGCGGTCTCGATTGACGCCGGCTCGCCCTCAATAAGTCGAACGCGCTGCATGCGGAGCAAGGGAGCGCCTACAGCCACCCCAAGCTTGTCGGCAAGCGCCTCATCCGCCTCGATGGTCCCGGTGGAAACCAGACGAGAAGAGGGGTGCAGGCCGGCAGTCCGTACAGCATCGGAAAAGTTATACGTTTCCTGGAAGATGTTCAACGGCTTGGGAGGACACACATACGTACCCGATCCGCGACGGCTCTCGAGCGTTCCACACGAGATAAGCCGCGTGATACCGGCACGCAACGCCGTACGCGAAACGCCAATCTCTTCGCACAGCACGCGCTCGGCCGGCAGGCGATCGCCGCCGGCAAGCTGATGGTGCTGGATATACCAAAGAATTCCCTCAACAGCACGATCTTTGGGGGGAATTGCATAAGATTCGCCTGCCATTGCACAGACTCCTCATTCAGACACGTATGCCGCCAAAATTAGGCCAGCCCTCCCATGGCATCAAATTCGGCCTTGATCTTCTCGGCGACATTCCGATACGACTTATATAGACTTGAATCGCGTTTGACCTCGTCGGTCATAACGGGAATCTCTAATTTGGAAACCTCGTCTTTTCCCGTCTGAACCGCCACAACAACGCCCATACCAAGACACATATTACGCTTGGCAGCGTTTATTTTCGCCGCCTTGGCAGGGTTTGCCAGGATACGCTGGGCAAATTCCTGTTTAGAGACCGCTTCTTCGGCCTCCGGATCGCCCGCCTCGGCCACTTCGCACTGCAACACGTCCGCATAGTCAAAAATCTTCGGCTCTGCACCACGCTGATGCACGGCCCACTTGCGATGCGTGGCATCCTGGTAGATAGCCGGCAAAAACGTAAACCGCGGCGGGTCCAAAATCGTATCCGTGATGGTAAACACATCGGGATCAAAGGCATCCTGCGGGTTTTTCTTCTTGAACAGCCCCATATCAGCCTCCCGTACTAGCATTAAACAACTCAAGCTGAATATAGCACCAATTTCAAGCCGCCGCCTTACCCTATCGGTGCGCGGCGTCTATAGCTCGCCCAGCGGAAGAGTTCACGGACGAGGGCCGGGGTGCCTGCCGGCAAATAGCGGACACTCCGCATGCAATCTATGCAAACAAACAAGTACGCTTAGCTACATTCGGTAAGATCGAGCACGCTGCCCTTCACGATAAGCGCCGGCTCCAGAACGACTTCTTCGGCACGTCTACCGCCCCTACCGGCAAGGCGCTTGGACATGCAGCCAAAAGCATGCTCCGCAAGGATACCAGGATCCTGCTCAATCGCGGTCAGCGCCGGCTCAAAGAGAACGTCGGCGGCCGAGTTGTCGTAACTCACCACCGAAATGTCGCCCGGAATGCTCTTCCCCATCTCGTGTAAGCGCTTGAGCAGACCAAGGGCAATGTTGTCCGAACTTGCGAACACAGCGGTGGCATCAGTTGCGAGCACCGCCTCCGAGGCCTCGTAGGCACTCGGAATGTAGTACTCGCTCTCAAACTCCAAACGTGCGTCGATAGGCAGGCCAACCTCGCGCAGCGCGCGCTCATAGCCGGCAAGTCGCTTACGCCCCGTATTGGAACGGCGCGCGTTAACCAAGCAGGCAATGCGACGGTGGCCCTGCTCGATCAGATAGCGAGTGGCCATGTAGCCACCCATCTCGTGGTCGAACATCACCTTGTCGCACTCGAGCCCCTCAATGGCACGGTCGACCATCACGGCAGGGATAGGCAGATGGCTGACTTCTTCGCGCAGGGCGCGGTCGTCGGAGAACTCGTCGCCCACAACCAGGAAGACGCCATCAACGCCGCGCGTTACCAGCTGGCGCAGCAGCTCCAGATCGTCGTCGGCACTTCCACCCGAGCTGGTAATGAAGAGCGCATAGCCGTCCTCGCGGCAGCGCTTTTCCAGGCTACCGGCGAGCGAGGCAAAAAAACGGCTCTCGATGTTAGGGACGATAAGGCCCAGCGTGCGCGACTCGCGCATGACCAGACTACGCGCAATCTGATTAGGAACATAGTGGTTGCGCGCCGCGACCTCCTTGATGAGCTTGCGGTTTTCTTCCGAGATGCGACAGGGCCGATTATTGAGAACAAGCGAGACCGACGAGGGGGAAAGCCCCACCTCCTGGGCGATCTGCTTGAGGGTGACTTTGTTGGCCATCTCGCTCCTTCCAGGTTTACGCGCAATCTCTTGAAAGTATAGCGACCACCCCTCTACCTCGGTGATAAACACTTTACCAATCCGGTAGACGGCTGTTTTATCGCCGCCAGCGCACCAAATCCGTCCGGGTGGGGTATATTGCAATCGATTGATGACAACGACCACCAAAAGGCGGATATTCGTATGCACGAGAACGACTTTTTTAACGAGGACCTGCTGTGCGCGCTTGCTGGCGTTGCCGGGGAGGACAACGTGCTGATGAGCGAGCCCATGCGCGAGCACACCACGTTTAAGATCGGTGGCCCGGCCGACGTCTTTGTCACGCCCGATACCGAGCAGGGCCTCGTCGCCACGCTCGACACCTGTTATCGCTGCGACCTGCCGCTCACCATCGTGGGCAACGGCTCCGACCTGCTCGTCGGCGACAAGGGCATCCGTGGCGTCGTCGTGGCGCTGGGCGAAGGCCTCTCCAACATTACGGTCGACGGTACGCACGTCACGGCGGCGGCCGGCGCCTTGCTTTCCGATGTCGCCGCTGCGGCAGCCGAGGCCGGTCTCACCGGCATGGAGCCCATCTCGGGCATCCCCGGATCGGTCGGCGGCGCCTGCTACATGAACGCCGGTGCCTACGGTGCCTGCATGGCCGATGTGCTGGAGTCCGTGCGCGTCTACAAACCCGCTCGCCAGCTCGACGACGGCACCCGCGGCAGCGGCAATATCATCGAGTTCGATGTCGACGAGCTCAACCTGGGTTATCGAAAGAGCCGCATCGCCGATGACGGCTTTATCGTGCTTTCGGCCACCTTCAATCTCGCCCCGGGCAACGCCGCGATGATCAAGGCCGACATGGACGACTACCGCCAGCGCCGCGAGGACAAGCAGCCGCTCGACATGCCGAGTGCCGGCTCCACTTTCAAGCGCCCCGAGGGTTACTTTGCCGGCAAACTCATCATGGATGCCGGCCTGCGAGGACACGCCGTTGGCGGCGCGCAGGTGAGCGAGAAGCACTGCGGCTTCATCGTCAACGCCGACCACGCCACCGCCGCCGATGTCGACGAACTCATCCGCCACATCCAGGCAACCGTCAAGGACCAATTCAACGTAGACCTAGAACCCGAAGTCCACCGAGTCGGCGAATTCCTTTAACAAAGAAGGCCCCGAAAGGGGCCTTCACCATATTTATTCAGATAACCCAGTCCGGTGTGTCGCGCCCCGAACCCGGAAGGTCCGGGACCGCGGGCGAGGCATAAGGTTGGTCGCGAGCTCCGCACGCAAAGAAGGCCACTTAATGTGGCCTTCGTCT
>DBEWII010000119.1:0-26177 GCA_048384935.1 Collinsella aerofaciens
CGTGCCCATGTTGCCCAGGCTGCCCACGCCACTATAGGTCGCCTCGATAGAAAACACGAAGGTATCGCCCATATATACGGCCTCGAAAGGCGAGACTGACGAGGGAAGAACTAGCTGGGCACGTTTGGTGTTGTTGCCGTCGGTCAGATCGATTGCCGTTATGCCGTAGTAGACGCCCTCGTCGTTGCGGACACGCGGCGAGATGGTCAAAATGCCGTCGCTCGCGCGCGGGGCCGATGCAAAGCGGCCCGTCGATTTCCAAATTACCTCGGCCTTGGATTCATCAAGCGAGCGACGATAGCAAAACGAATCACTACTCGTTTTATTGCCGCCTGCCGAAGGCATTTTATACCAGATGACTGATGACCCGAACGCCGTGAACAGGGGCGGATCATAGTCCTTGCCACCTCGATCGAGCTCAACCACGTCGCCAGAGAGCGAAGCGCCCGACAGATTTTGAGCGTAGAGCTTCCACGATGAATTGGCAAAGTTCATCTCAACCCACGCGAATACGCCGTCGCCGGCACGGACATCGTAGAATGCGTATCCCGTGCCCTCGATAGGATCCTCGATTAATGTGGTAAGCGAGCCATCGCCCAGGTTGAGCACGCCGAGTGTGTTGGCGTGCAGTGCCGATGCGGGCGCCATCATCGCCGCGGCGTAATCGCCGTCGCAGTAGTACAGCAGCGTACCCAGAGGCAGTGTCCACGATGACGCCGGCTCAAGATCGATGTCGACAGCCTCATACTCATCCGTAATCGAGATGATTTTGGAATCGTCCTTGATAACCTGCGGCTCGCCGGCGGCATCATCGCTGGTACCCGTTTTTTTCGAGCATCCGGCAAGCACCGTGGCAGCGCCCGCGGCAGCCCCACCGAGTACAAAGCCGCGACGCGATATTCCGTTCTTGATGTGATCGGCGATACCCATTAGGCGATCTCGGCGCGAGCGGCCTCGATAGCGCGCGTAAGCTGGTCGGCGCAGGAGGTCTTTTTCATACCGCAGGTATTACCGGCGAGAACCTCGATTACACGATCGGCGGGAGCGCCCTCGACCAGCTTGGAGATAGCCTTGAGATTGCCGTCGCAGCCGCCGGTAAACTCAACGCCCACCACCTTGTTGCCGTCATCGGAAAGGTCAAGGTGAATATTGCGAGCACACACGCCCTGAGGCTTGTAATCAAACGAAATCATGCGATCCCCTCTCAGAATGTTATTCGAGACGACTATTATCCCCGTCTTTCCCTAAATGCAACGAGACGCTTTGCCGGCAACACACATTACCAGCAAAGCGCCCTAAAAAGCTAACGTTATGCCCGAACCTACTCGAAGCTCAGCTGCTCCAGACGATCAAAGACCGTGTCGATACGGGTGAGGAAGTCCCACGGATCAAAGATCTCGTCGAGCTTCTCCTGACTGACGGTGCAGCGCGGGTCGGCCTCGAGACGCTCCTTAAAGGTGGGGCCGGAGACACAATCCTGTACCTCGTGCCAGGTTGCCATAGCGTTCTCCTGCACAATGGCGTACGCGTCCTCGCGGGTGATGCCCGTGTCGACGAGGGCGAGCAGTACCTTGGAAGAGAAGATGAGGCCGCGGGTCTTATTGAGGTTGGCCATCATGCGGGCGGGATACAGCTGCAGGCCGTCGATAACGCGGATGAGGCACTGGAACATGTGGTCGAGGGCGATGAAGCTATCGGCCTGGGCGACGCGCTCGGCAGAGGAGTGCGAAATGTCACGCTCGTGCCACAGGGCGACGTTATCGAAGGCAACCTGGGCGTTGGACTTCACGACGCGCGACAGACCGCAGACTTTCTCCATGGTGATGGGGTTGCGCTTGTGCGGCATGGCTGAGCTGCCCTTTTGGCCCTTACGGAACGGTTCCTCGGCCTCGAGTGTATCGGTCTTCTGCAGATTGCGAACCTCGGTAGCGATGCGCTCACAGGTGGCCGCGGTGGTGGCAAGAACGCCGGCGAGGTAGGCGTGATGATCGCGGCTAATAACCTGCGTGGACAGCGGGTCGTGAACCAGGCCCAGGTGCTCGCAGACGTACTCCTCGACAAACGGCTCGATGGAACTGTACGTGCCGACCGCGCCCGAGATGGCACCGAAGGCAACGTTCTTGCGGGCATCCTCAAGACGATCCAGATCGCGCTTGAGCTCCCAGGCCCAAGAGCCAAACTTCATACCGAAGGTCATCGGCTCGGCGTGGATACCATGGGTACGGCCGGCGCAGAGCGTGTTGCGCTCCTCAAAGGCGCGACGCTTGCAGATCTCGCCGAGTTTTTTGACGTCCTCGATGATCAGGTCGCAGGCCTGGGTGAGCTGGTAGCACAGGGCCGTGTCGCCCAGATCGGAGCTGGTCATGCCATAGTGAACCCAGCGGCTGGGCTTGGGGTCGCCCTCGGGAACATCGGCATCGATGTACTCCTTCATGTTGGTCAGGAAGGCAATGACGTCGTGGCGCGTGACTTCCTCGATCTCATCGACCTTCGCCTTCTCAAAGTTGGCATGGTCGCGGATCCACTGGGCCTCGTCTTTGGAAATACCGATCTTGCCGAGCTCCGCCTGGGCCTCGCAGGCCAGAACCTCGATTTCCTGCCAAATGGCGTACTTGTTCTCGAGGGAGAAGATGTGTCCCATCTCCGGGCGGGTATAGCGATCGATCATAGCGGCTCCTTTTTGGTTATTGGCACGTTGGTCGTAACCCAACCATTGTACCGTGCGCAGGTGCAAGTATGGGCAGTAGGCATTAACCTAACATTTTGGAATTGGAGCGGGCAGAAAATGGGCTGCGGTGTCACCGCAGCAAGCGGCCATAGTTCCGTGAACTAATGTAATTTCATTCGCTATCTGCGAAGCTACATGCAGAATTACATTAGAAGGAGACGTACTGTTTGCCGTTTCCCCTGGCAGCTGCCCTGCAAGGTCAATGGAAAGCGCAAACATTGTATGTATTGAAATACATGAGCTCACAGCTGGTCTACAGTCGTATATGCGACTGACTAATGTAACGAGAGATATAATTACATTAGTTGCGGATTAAATTACATTATATGGAGTGCCATGATACGAAAAACGAATGAGATGCCCGCCCTGCTCCTGCGTATCATTGCCGACGTCGAGACCGAGGTCGTCGAATACAAGGCAGCAAAGCAGAACTATGATTTCGAGGACATTGGCAAGTATTTCTCCGCCCTCAGCAATGAGGCCAATTTGCGCAAGGCAGAGTGCGGATGGCTTTTCTTCGGCATTTCAGACAACCGTCAGATAAAGGGAACTGCTTACCGCAAAGAATCCCAAACGCCAAGCGTCGGCCTGCGACGTCTAAAACACGAGATCGTCCAATACACAAATAACGGCATGACTTTCGAAGAGATTTACGAGTTTGAGGTTGATGGCAAGAGAGTCATTGCTTTCCAGATACCGGCTGGCAGCTTCGCAACGCCAACGACTTGGCACGGAATCCCCTGGTCACGTGAGAATGAATCCCTCGTAGAGATGCCCAAGTTCAAACTCGACGCCATCTACGGGCAGAGTCGACCCGACTGGTCGCGTCAGATTGCCTACGAGGCAAACCTCGATGACCTTGATCCAGAGGCAGTTAGCTTTGCATGCTCCAAATTCGTCGAAAAGTTCGGAGAAAGCCAGCCCGCCGTTCGTAACCTCGATGAAGAATCCATCCTCAGCAAAATGGCGCTTGTAATCCACGGCCACGTGAGCAATGCGGCGCTCGTTCTTCTGGGCAAACCGGAGTCGAGTGTCTTTCTGGGTGGCATCGAGCCACGCATTACTTGGACACTCTACGCAAGTGACGGCTCCACTATGGCCTATGAACATTTTGAACCGCCGTTCATTCTGCAGGTCGATCGTGTTCTGGGAAAGATAAGAAACGAAAAATACCGGTTCTTCGACCGTGAAGAGACACTGTTCCCCACCGAAGCGCATCGCTACAGCCCCGAAGTCATCCGAGAGCTTCTTCATAACGCCATAGCTCACCAAGATTTTAGAATGTCGGGAAAAATTAACGTTCTTGAATATGAGGACAGGCTTGTATTCAAGAACGAGGGCGCTTTTATCCCCGGGACGATAGAGAATGCGCTCGCGAGCGGTTACAAGCCGCCGTACTATCGTAACCCTCTGCTTTCAAGTGCCATGAACAAGACGGGCATGATGGACCGCAACGCCATAGGCATTCGCAACGTCTTCGATATTCAGCGTAACCGCCTGCTACCAATGCCCACCTACGATCTATCTGAGGTTGGACGCGTTGCCGTGACACTGTACTGTACGGTACTCAACGAGGACTATTCTCGACTTCTCGCAAGCAATCGAAATCTTGATTTGGCGACAGTGTTGCTGTTAGACCTCGTTCAAAAGGGACTACCCGTCACAAAGGAACAGTCACACCTGCTTCACGAACAGGGCCTTGTTAGAGGTCGTTACCCCAAGCTGACGGTCTCAGCCGAGGTGGCAGCGGCCACCGGTGCCCACAGCGAGTATGTGCGAAACAAAGGCGTAGACAACAGTGTCTTCAAGGAACTGATTTTGGAACTCCTGCGCGTGCGCCCATGTTCAAGAGCAGAGATTATCGCAGGGCTGGATCATGCCTTGCCGGCAGACCTTACGGCAAAGCAAAAAGGCGACCATGTAAGCTATCTGCTCCAAAGCCTACGGAAAGCTGGTCGCATCACCAACGCTGGAAGCACTTCGGCTGCTGAGTGGCACATAGTCGAGTGATATGGCTCGCGATTTCGATTCTGCCAAACAAGTACATTCCAAGCCAAGTGCGCAACTAGCCCAGAATGTGCCTGACTGCCAGTCGTGATAGGACACATCCTTCGTCGCCTAGCATCGCACAGCGTCAGGCAACAGCGCATATGGTTGATCCAACTGAAGTCGACACCCAATCGGGCATTGCAACCTTGAGAGACGACAGTCTCATACAACAGAAATAGCTCCCTGCCACTCCATGCATGAGCGGCAGGGAGCGCTCATGGCGGACCATTTCTCAAGTTCCACCTTCCTCAACCGTAAAAACGCCCAACGTCTTAGAGGCCGTTTTTACGGTTGTTGGCTTCTTTTTCTTTAATTAAAAATCATCCTTTACCTGCTGATTCGCGATATTTCGCTTGTCTATATCTAGGTATAGACCTATAATAATTCCTATTATGACTAAGCCATGTCCTTGGGAGGTGTCATGCCGTCAGAAGCTCAAAAGCGGGCCGATCGTAAGTACAAGCACGACAAGACCCAGCAGTTCTGTCTGCGGTTCTATCCCGCCGAAGAGGAGATCTGGTCATTCCTCTCTGCGCAGGAGAACAAACAGGGGTTTCTTAAAGATTTGATTAGCCGCGAGATGGGCGGCGCATCGGACGGCCCCGCGCACGTTGGCAGCAGCACCAAGGTTGGAAGGACGGAATCGTAATGTCGCAAGTGAGCAAGGCTTCGATCATCCAGCCGGAGACCATACTGGACTTCATCGACGGTGTGACGCAGCGCAGGGACACCCCCGAGGAGCGAGTGCGCCAGGAAATCCTAAAGTCCCTCGTGCGTGAGTACGGTTACAAGAAGGAGCAAATCGGGGTCGAGGAGTCGATCAAGTTCGGCAGCAACCGAAAAGCGGTCGACGTCGCCATCTGGGAGCCGGGAAAAGCGCACACCCAAGAGAACATCTACATCATCGTCGAGTGTAAAGACCCCAAGACCAAGGCAAAGGGCAAAAAAGACGGCGTGGACCAGATGCATTCCTATGCGTCTGCCTGCATGAATTCTACCTACGGCATGTGGACCAACGGCGACGAGCTGCTCACCTTCCGTTACGTGGTGGACGATGCTGGCAAGCGCGGCCCCGAAGCTGTGCCCGACCTGCCGCATGCCGGCGGCGAGGTACCCGACGACGCGCCGCGCTTCGACCAACTGCGCCCCGCCGCCAGCGACTCACTGCTGTACTCGTTCCGCCGCTGCCACAACTACATCGCCGGAAACCAAGGCATCCAAAAGGCCGAGGCATTTCTTGAACTGCTCAAAATCATATTCTGCAAAATTCAGGACGAGCGCGACTCCGAGACGCCGACGTTCTACATCACGCCGACCGAACGCCAGGGCGCCGCGGGTAAGAAGAAGTGCCGCAAGCGCATCGAGGCACTTTTTGGAAGCGTCAAGCAGTCGTACGAGACAATCTTCAAGGCCGATGAGCACATCGCGCTAACCGACGACGTGCTTGCCTACATCGTGGCGCAGCTGCAAATGTACTCCCTGCTCGAGAGTGACGTGGACGTTAAGGGCCACGCGTACGAGACAATCGTGGGTTCCAACCTGCGCGGCGACAAAGGTTAATTCTTCACACCACGCAACATGTGTCACATGATGGTGCGGATGGTCGACCCATCCGAAAACGACGTCATCCTCGACCCCGCCATGGGCACCTGCGGGTTTTTGGTCACGGCCATGAACTATGTGCTCGAGAAAATCGGCAACTCCGTCGACGCGAGCGGACGCAGCAAGACCGCCAAGCAAGAGGCGCTGATCGCGCGCAAACGCGAGTTCCTGTCCAAGCACATCGTGGGCATCGATTTTGATCCCATCTTGGTACGCGCTTCCAAGATGAACATGGTCATGAACAACGACGGTACAGGGCAGCTGTTCCACGCAAACTCGCTCGAGCCGTTCTCGGGCTTTGAGCCCAAGCTGCAGAAGGCGCTGCGCCTGGACGCCGCCGACGTCGCGGCAAATAAGGCACTGCAGCCGGGGCACGGCGTTACGGCGATTATGACCAACCCGCCTTTTGGCTCCAAGATTCCCATCGAAGACCCAGCGATTCTGGAATCCTTCGACCTTGGACACACCTGGTCGTGGTTCGAGGAGGATGCCGAGTGGAGGATGGAACCTAAGCTCTTCTCATCCCAGCCGCCCGAGATCCTCTTCATCGAGCGATGCGTGCGCCTGCTTGAGCCCGGCGTGGGCGTAGCAGCGCTCGTCATTCCCAATGGCATCCTGGGTAATCCGGGTCTGGGCTACGTGCGCCAGTGGATTTTGCGCCATGCACAGATCCTGGGCTCGGTGGACATGCACCCGGACGCCTTCCAGCCCAACGTGGGCGTGCAGACATCTGTCCTTGTGCTGCGGCGCTGGGACAGCGAGGAAGAGGCGTACTGCAAGGACGGCACCTTCCAGGATTACAAGATGTTCATGGCCATCTGCGACCACGTGGGGCACGACAAGCGCGGACAGACCACCTACGTGCGCGACGACGACGGCTACCCAATCGTGCGGGAGCAGACCACCGCGGTGACAGGCAAGGTGGGATCCGAGAAGGAGAGCGGTCACACTTCGACGGAGCGTGTGGTGGATGACGAGACGATGGCAATAGCCGATGCCTTCCTTGAATGGAGGCGCGACCAATGACGAACGCACCTTTGGTGAAGAGCATCCGGCTTTCCACCGTGCTGGGCGGCGACGTGCGGCTCGAAGCCTCGACCTACCTGCGCGACGGGTATGGCTTCGTGAGCCTCGCCAACCAGTGCGACAACCATAAGAGGCTTGGCGACCTTGCCGACATCTGGCAGCCGAACAGACTGACGGGGTACACCGTGCCGGAAGGCAAGGGGTTGCCCTTCTTTACCGCCGGCCAGGTGTTCGAGGACTTCCCCCGTGTGAGAAAGTGGCTCGCAGCGCCCTTCGTGCCCCAGGCTGATTCTAGATATGTCAAGCAGGATTGGCTGCTACTTTCGTGCTCGGGCGTGGTAGGCAACGTTACCGCCGTGTACCCACATCACGTGAACAAGGTCATCACGCACGACCTGCTGCGTATCGAGCCGAAGGACCAGGCCGAGTACGGCTGGCTCTACGCGTACATGAAGACGGACTTCTTCAAACAGATCGCGCGGGCGGCCCAGTACGGCCACATGATCAAGCATATCGAGGTGGCCCACGCCAACGGGTTTCCGGTCATCATGCCCGATGCGGCCACGCGCAAAGCCATCGGCGACAAAGCCACCGAGGCAGTACGCCTGCGCGGTGAAGCATGGAGGCTGCGGGACGAGGCGTTTAAGCTGCTGGAGAAGGAGGTCGGTATTGCTTGTGAGGCAGAAAGACCTGCAGGAACATGCGTGGTGAGTTTATCCAAAGTTATTGACAACAGATCGCGCCTTGATGCTGACAGTTATGCCGGCTCCATAAGCGCCGTAGACTCATTGGTTGACGTAATGGAGTATGCGCCACTTGCTGAACTTGTAGAGGACGTCGAAGAGCTTCCTCGCTTCAAGCGGTTTTATGGCGATTCCAACGTTCCCTTTGTGGGTGTGTCCGAGATCTTTGACGTTAACACTCAACCGACAAAAGTTGTTTACGCCAAGCTCATTAACAACTGGGAGCGTTACATCCTAAAGCCGGGAACTCTCGTCATGGCATGTTCTGGTCAATAGTACGGCATCCTAGGACGAGCTCTTTTGCTCACGGAGAATCATGAGGGAATGTTTGGCAGCAACCATCTGCTGAGAATCTATCCCGACGTTACAAAGATTCGAACTGGCTACCTGCTCGCTTTTCTGAACAGTCCCACCGTTGGCAGGCCGTCGGTCGTACGTTGCGCATACGGAACCTCGGTGCCTCAACTTAGCCCTGTCGATATCAAAAAAATTCGCGTCCCTCGCCTCGGCGCGGACGCTGAATCCGCCATCGCCGACCTTATGGACAGGAGCGTGAGCACCTCGGCCAAGGCTGACCGGCTTGAAAACGAGGCTACCAAGCTGGCGCAGGAGCAGATCAATATCGCCATCGAGAAGGTTGTCTCCAACACCTAGTGAGGCGACCTTTTAACCGCCGTTAAGCCCATAGCCTCAACGCAAACAGAATGCAAACGTACCGTAGTGAGTTGGTTAACGGCATAGCGTGAGAATTCACACTTGCTCATTTGTTTAACGCTCGCACCCTGTCGGGTTCGAGTCCCGGCACTTTATTGAAAAAAGCACGGCACCGGAACGGTGCCGTGCTTTTACTTTTTCTGGAGCGGGCAACGGGACTCGAACCCGCGAGTGTCAGCTTGGGAAGCTGATGCCTTACCACTTGGCGATGCCCGCTTGTGTGTTGGCTAGTATAACGCGGTTGTCTTGTTCGATACAAGGGTGGCGATGCTTGTTTTAGCTGTGGAGATTCGTTTGAAAATCGCGTCAATTGTGGAGACGAGGACCTTTGACTTCCTGTTCCCCTTATCTTCTACCTGCGTTTTTGCTTGATTGTTGTATTTGAGCTCAATTTGTCAGGAATTGGGCAAGCTTTTGGTCAGGCTCCGGTACTTACCCGCATGAACCTCGGGGGTAGCCTCATCCTACGCGTCGCAGCCTCCCCGTGCGGCGCACGAGGGATAAGGAGCAGCCATGTCCAACGCACCCACGCACTCTGTCCACAGCGCAATCGCAACAGGTCCGCTGCTCCTGCTCCTCTTCCTGCTTTTCGGCTGCCTGGCACCGGGAGCCGCATTTGCCGTCGATGGCTACGACCAGCTCGGCTTCCGCACTATTAGCGATGATTGTGGACCCTTCTTCATCGGCAAGTATGAAGCTCAAGACGCCTCGATTGCCTACTGCATGAACCAGGAGCGCCCCGGCCCCACCAAACCGGGCGGCCCATGGCTCAACTTTGATCAAGGCTGGGTGTGGCTCGACGACGAGTTCGCGGCAATCGTTTGTCACGGATATCCTACCGCCACGTCGTTTGGCGGTTACCATCTTTCACCCGATCGCGCCCGCGCCGCCACCCAGCTTGCCGTATGGATGCTCAACGGCACTACCCATGTCGACGGCACCTACTCCTACACGACCGCTCAGGGTAAAACCAAGAGCGGACACTTTACCGCCGACAATGAAGTCGTGGCGGCTGCGCGGTGGCTCCACGACAGCGCAAAATCAGGAAGCATCAAAGCCGCTCCGCACCGCGCGCGACGCTATCTAGGGGCCGTATCGGGCGGCAGCAAACGTCAAGACATGCTCTATGTACTGCCGGCGGTCTCTGTTTCCTTCCAAAAGCAGTCTGCTAACACCGTTATTACCAGCGGAAACAATACCTATCAGTTTACCGGGGCAACATTCGATGTTTTTGAGAGCGCCAGCGGCGCGCGTGTCGGCACCGTCCAGATGGACAGCAACGGTCGAGCGCAGGCAACACTCCTACCCAACACGACATACTACCTAGTTGAGACAACAGCGCCAGCTGGTTATATCCCCCTGCACGGTCGCATTGCCTTTACCACGACGGATAACGGCGGATACGTCACCATTGATGAACAACCCGGCACCATTACCTTGCGCATTGTAAAGCTCGACGCCGCAACGAATGCAGGCCCCCAAGTTGGGGCTTCGCTCGCAGGAGCAGAATTCGTGTGCGTATCGCAATCAACCCCTGGATGGACACAAACTCTCAGGACCGATGAAAGCGGTCGAGCTACCCTCACCGATGTCCCCCTGGGAACCTTTACCATCTATGAATCGAAGGCGCCCGAGGGCTATTTGCCCTCCGGTGACAGTTGGTCTTACACCGTTGGAGCCGACCAACTCGGCGATTCAGGCGTGGTCGAAATCGAATCTCGCGTTTCCGATATCCCCATTGCGTTTGACCTTGAGATTTCCAAATTCAAGGACTACGGCAATAGCGATCAATCCGGCCTGGAGCAGCCGGCAGGAGATGTTGTCTTTGAGGTTGTCAGTAACGGCTCTCAGCAGGTTGTTGGCACACTGACTACAAACATCTATGGCTTTGCCTCCACCAAAGACCAGCCCGAAGCATGGTTCGGCACAGGCAAGCGACCAGCCGGTGTCCACGGAGCCGTCCCATACGACCGCGCCGGCTACACGGTTCGTGAGGTTCCGGAAACCGTCCCCGAGGGTTTTAAACGTGCGGGGGAATGGACCGTCGAGGCCAATCAGATTTCCGACGGCGCCGAGCTTCAATATATCGTGGACAACCACGCTCTGTCGACGCATCTCCAGATTGTAAAACGCGATGCCCAAACAGGCGCTTCTGTTCCCCTAGCCGGATTCACCTTCCAACTCCTCGACAGCAATCACAAACCTGTCTCACAAACATGCTGGTATCCAGCATATAACGTAATGGACACCTTTACGACTGACGCGACCGGCACCGTCACACTGCCCGAATCGCTCGTGCCGGGCACCTATTATGTACGCGAAACCTCGGCCAAAGAGCCCTATCTTGTCGGCGGAGAGATCGAGGTAAACATACCCGCCGATATAAACCTAACGCCCGTTGCAATCGTCTCGTATTATAACCACGCCGCGACCGGAAACATCAGGATCGTTAAAACCGATGCCGTAGACGGCAGCAGCCTCGCGGGCGCCATCTTTGAGATCCGTGCCTCAGGTGATATCGTGCGCCCCGACGGTAGCATTGCCGCGCTCGACGGCGAGGCTGTCGCTACCGTCACGACGGATGAAACTGGAGAAGCACACGCGGACGACCTCCCGCTGGGATCTGGCACCGCACGCTACGAGGTTGTCGAGACTCAAGCGCCGACCGGCTTCTTGCTCGACCGGACGCATCATATCGTCGACCTTACCTATGCCGACCAGAAAACACCCGTTGTGGAAGCACGGCTTAACGTATCCGACGATTACACCAAGGTTGATATCTCCAAGGTCGATGCAAGCGGAGAGCAGGAAGTGAAAGGCGCACAGCTCACCTTATATGGTCCCGATAAAACCGAAATAGACTCCTGGACCTCATCCGACAAGCCGCACCGCATCGAACATCTTGCACCCGGCACCTACTCGTTGCGCGAAACGATGTCTCCGCGGACCCATGACCTTGCCGAGGAGATAACGTTTGAAATAAAGGATACGGGAGAAGTCCAATCCGTCGCGATGAAGGATGCGCCCATCGAGATCAAAGGACAGGTCGACAAGCGTCAGGAACTTGTCCAACCTATCGGGAAGGGTCTGTTGGCTAACGGCGATGGAAAAAACCGCGCCGCGATGCAAACCAATACGGATGGGCTTTTCTCCTATACCATCGATGCTCGAAACGATTCCGCTACTTGGGTTGATGAGTTTACGATTACCGATGATCTTGAGTGCGCCAAAGACGGCACGGCGAGATTCGTCTCAATCGAAACCCCCGTCGCCATCGGCGACCTCAACGGTCTGTGCAACGTGTGGTATCGCACGACGCCGTTGGACTCGACAGACGTCGATGAGCCGGCAAACGCGACGCTTGACGATGGGCACGAAAATCCTTGGCTTGAGTCCGACGAAGTAA
This sequence comes from Collinsella aerofaciens, assembly GCA_048384935.1. Classification (GTDB taxonomy): domain Bacteria; phylum Actinomycetota; class Coriobacteriia; order Coriobacteriales; family Coriobacteriaceae; genus Collinsella; species Collinsella aerofaciens_CH. Next base: position 12,269 of record DBEWII010000119.1, read on the forward strand.
AAGAGAGTCTGGGTGAAGATTGCCGCCTCGTCGATTACGACGGCTGGCACCTCTGGAAGGCGGATGTCTCGACCACGGAATCCGCCACACTCGAGGCGAAAGAACTCGACCTTGCATCCAATACCGTCGTGACGGGCATTCGCATTGAATACGGTGCGGTAGCCGCCGACTTTACGACTCGAAGCGATACGGATTCTTGGACCCGTGATGATCTCAAAGATGAGCACGACGACCTTGACGATGCCAAAGCAATCCTTGGCACAGATGCTCGGGGCGCAGTCGTGCACATGCAGGCAACGTCGGCTTACACACCCCAAACTGCACTCACCAACAGCGCACGCGTCGATCTTTGCCGCAACGGCGGCGGCGATAAACTTGAGTCACATGACGAGGACAGTGTCATTCAACGCTGTACCCTACCGCAGGACCTACCGGCAACAGGATCAGCTCCCATCGCCGCTTGCATCACCGCGCTCCTGACCTCGGGTGCCGCAGCCCTATGGTTCGCTCGCCTTAGGTCAATCCCAAAGAAGCGCTAGCACGATGAAAAAGCGGGCGAGCCAGTCCCCCGGCTCGCCCGCTTTCAATCATTTAAATCGCCGCATCTACTCTGCAGACGAAGATCCACCATCAACGATTGCTTGCTCGGACTCAGGAATCCCATCGGCACCCGTGCTCTGTTCTTGCTCCACCTCTTCGCTGATTGCGGAGGCGGGGGTCGAGCCCTTCGCGCCCACGATGTAGGCAGCTCCAAGCCCTAACGCAATGGCAATCAAGGTCAAAATCACGTAGACAGGCCAATGGCGCTTAATATACAAAAACACGTTGACTCCTTAGAGCTCCGTCTACGAACGGCGGATAACCTCGGTCACGACCTCGGATACCGTGGCAATGTTCGTCGGGTTGACATTGTGGGGCAGGTCGTCCTCGGTACGAGCGCAAGCCAGACGCGTGCCGTCCACGCCGGCGATGGTGAGGGCTCGGCGGCTCGCCTCGAGCGCGGCGCAGGCATCGGTCTTGGCATAGGGCATCTCGAGCGCGCCACAATCGACATGGAACGACTTGCACACCTTGCTGACCAGGTTCATGATGCGGCGATCGCCCTTGAGCAGCTGCTGTTCGCCCTCAACCGTCACCACCGAAAGCCTACCGGCGCCGACGGATTCAAGATTGATGAAGAAGACGCCGCGGAGCTTATCGCGATGCGAAGCCAAGAAGGCCTTCATACCGGAGCCATCACAATCCGAGGCGCCCGTTGCCACAAACCAGATATCGTGACCGAGCAGCTCATCGTCGCCCATAGAGGCGACAGCCGAGAGCATATCTTCGGAAGAAGCGCCGTCGGAAGACGTAGCGCCGCCCTTCCAGCCATCGTTATCGTCCTCGAAATTATCCCACGAACCGATGCCGCGACCGGACTTCTTGGCATCGTAATCGTCTTCGACGCCCAGCCAGTCACTCATGCTGTCCTGTTCGTTTTTCTTTTTACGACCGAACAGGCCGCCCAGGCCGCGCTTGCGAGACTTAGGTGACGCAGGGACGGGAGCCGAAATGGTCTCGATCGGCTGTGCGCCCGACGCAACGGGCATAGGAGGCGCAACGGGTGCCGACGTGGGTTCGGGACCCTGAGCGGTAGCAAAGGGGTCGTTGACCTGTGCGGAGGGATCGGGAAGGTCGAACAGCGACGTGCGAGACGCAACGTTTGTCTGCTTCATCGACGGCAGCGACGGATCGGGAACCGAAGCCAGCGGAGACGAGGAGGGTGCCGGCGACGGTGCCGACGCCGGATCGGGAACATTCATCTGCGGACGCGGCGATGCTTGGGAGGAAATCTGGGCCATAAGGGAATCGACCGTTTCGTCCTGAGTGGGAGCGACATCGGCAACCGTGGCACCGGAACCACTCGGGATCGGCATGGTGAAAATCTGCGTGGAGTAAGGCCTCGACCCATCTGTCTCGGGAGCCTCGGAAACCGCAGGCACTTCCTCCTGCTCGACCTCGGTCGAATCACCTTGATCGGCTGCCGCGTATTGCTCTTCGTCACAGTTGACCTCGACGGGCTCGTGCCCGGCGACATCTTGGATTTCGGCAGCATCAATAGGCTCGTCATCGTCTGCCGCGTCGCCCTGCTCATCGGAAACAGGAAGGGGCTCGGCAATCGCGGTGCCTTGCTTTTCAAACGTTATCGTGGAATCGAACTGCGCGGCATCAAACGACATGGTGCTATCGACGTGCTGCTGAGCCTCAAAGGACGTTGTAGCTTCGGCGGCGTCGACAGGCACGGACTGCATAGCCTCGTTCTGCTCGAACTCTTGCGCCGCGCGCTCACGTGCCGCCTCGGCTGCCTGCTGCTGAGCGATAGCCTCCTGCTCGGCAGCCTCGCGTGCGGCAGCGCGCTTCCCCTCGAAATCGTCGACAAATTTCCTGCCCTTTGCAAGCGCACCCTTAAAGAAGTTGGAAGCGCTGGCGCCAATCGAAGAGAACGCGGATGCAATATCGGCATGGGGCGTTGCCGCGGGAATCTCGGCCGAGAAATCAGTATCGCTCTCGTAAGACACGCGCCTCGGCTGTTCAGCGTAATCGTCGTCAGGCTCGTCCGTAACGTCTTGCGCCGGCGCGGCGGGAGCCAAAATGTCCAGTCCTGCCGCGGGATCGATCGCGGACACCGCCTCGGGCTCGGCAACGGCAGCGGCAACCGCGGCAGACTCATCATCCACGGCGACAACGGGCGCAGATGCAGTCACGACGGGGGCAGGCTCGGGCTCAAACGTCGGCTCCTCGCCTTCCTCGTAATCGAGCGTGCAGGACTCGGGAAGCATTCCGAGCGCACGGATGGCATCCGAACCAAAGCGGATGTTGCCGGCGGCATTGCGATAGAGCCTGGGCTCGGGCTCGGCCGCGACAGGCTCCTCCGCCGGCTCGGCAGTGGGAACCTCGTCATTGAACTCTTCGGCCTGGACAGCCTGATTCTGGTCCTCGGGCACGATGGCGCCAATCAGCGTCTCGTCGGCAGACGCACCCTCAAAGCCCTCGATCTGCTCGTCGAAAGCCTCACCCTGTTCGGGCTCGGCCTGAGCGTCGGGAGCAATCGGCTGACCGAACTCGTCCTCGGCGTAGGTAGGCTCTTCATACTCGATGGTGTTGCCGTAGTCGTTTTGCTGCTGGGCCGCGGCATACTCCGCCGCTGCGCGCGCCATTTCCTCGGCACGACGCTTCTGCTCCCCAAAATAGGTATCGAACGGAACATCGTCGGGAAACTCGTTTTCGCCCTGGAAGGGAGCAACGTTGTCCATAACACCGAGCATAGCGGCGACAGAAGACTTGTTGCACACCGCGCCGGACGTATAGGGAAGAATGTAGCGGTTAGAGATGATGTTTGCCGCGTTGGCAAGTGCAACGAGGGAAGCGAGGATCGCGACAATCCACAGCAGAACCTTGAGCGCGCCGGGGAGCGGCAGGATGCGCAGGATGGCAACGGCAGCAGGGGCAACCGTGGCAACGGGCAACAGCTTGGCGATGAGCGCACGATACGAAGCATAGGGCTCGCGGGCGAGCAGCTCAGCACGGGGAGAGTCGTAGTGTGCGACAACGACCACCGGGCGGTTGCGCGGAGACGCGAGCGGGCCCGAGGCCTTGTGGTAGGCGATGACATTTTGGCTCACGCCCGTCTTGCCCAGGCGCGAAACCACGGGGTGGCCCGTGCGCTCGAGCACGTAAAGAACGGCGCCGACAATGGCCAGCAAGGTGCCGACCAAGCCGATACCGCCGCCGATGCCCATCAGCAGGGCACCGGCAAACGCAAGAATACCGGTAACGGCAAATGCCAATCTACTGGGCGCCGGGGCATTGAACTCCTGAACCTCGGGGTCAAAGCCGTGGTTGCGGAAGATCTGAGCGATATCCTCGGCAGCCAAGCGCTCTTCTTCGCTGCATGCCGGCGTAATGCCGGTGTTCTGCAGCAGGTGGTTAATATAGTTCTGGGTGTTCGCCATGTGCGCTCCACATCCATAATCCGACAAATAGGCCCAATGCATGCACATTAGAACCGTATATAGTCGAAAGTATACCCCGAGCGAGCGCAAACGACCGAATTCGGGCCATCTTAACGCCTCGAGCGGACAAGGATATAGCCTAATCTCCATATCGGACTAAAATCATGGCAGCAAACCACCTTCTCATGCGAGGACTCTATGACGGCAAGCGACGCGACCGCGACAATTAAAAAGGGGAATTCGGAGCCCGGTTTCGATAAAACGGCTCAGCGCATCCTCAATCTTTTCTTTGTGCTCAATAGCTCCCCCGAACCGCTGACGACCGAGCAGATCGTCTTGGATTCTGACCTGGGATATGGCTCGGGCAATATCGACTCGGATAAGCGCAAGTTTCGGCGCGATCGTGACAAACTGCTCGAGCGTGGCATCTTAATCAAGGAGGTTCGCCCCGCCGGTGCGCAGGAGACCGAGGAAAGCTCGTGGACAATCGACCGCGAGCACACGTTTGCTGCAGGCGGCCTCATCACCGCAGACGACGCCGATATCCTACTCAACGCCATCGACCAGACGCTAGCGGCCGGCTCTTCCACCTTTGCCGCGCCGCTTGCCGATATTCGCTCCAAAATTGCCTACCTCACCGGCAGGACGACGGTGGACGAAGTACCGATCCGCCGCTCTCCCACCGTCGATGCGGTATGGAGCGCCTTTGCCGAGCGATGTGCGCTGCGATTTTTATATCAGAACGGACGCGGCGAGCAGAAAGAACGTACCGTCTGTGTCTACGGCATGTTCGAACGCGAGGGCGTGGCGTACTTCTGCGGCCTCGACAATGTCACCGACGACATCAGGACATTCCGCTGCGACCGTATCGTTCGCGCATGGCGTCCTTCGAAGGCCTACGCCATCCCTGCGGACTTCAATCTCAACGACTATCTGTTCTTTGAATTCGATTTCGCCGACCGACCGCCCGTTGCAGCCACGTTCTCGTTCGCCCCTCAGACGCAGATCGATATGATCAACGGCCTCACGCGCGGGCGAGGTGAGCTCACACACACCGATGCGGGATGGATCTGGACCGTTGACGTGCGCGACCTTGAAGCCGCCGCCTCATTTTGCATGGCCCACGCCATGGACGGCATGAGGCCCATGGCCCCCAAATCGCTCAAGCAGGCGTGGAACCACCTCATTGAAAGGACGGTGCACGAGTATGCCCGTGCGTAAACTCACCAGCGAGCAGAGACTCTCGCGCGCCATCGACATCATGGAGGCCCTCTACGCCGCCGGCGAGAGCGGCATGACACGAACCGAGATTTGCGGCCGCTTTGACATCACGGGAGTATCGCTCGACGAGATTCTCGAGATCGTCTCGACGCTCGCGGACCGAGAATCTGGTGCGCGCATCATCTGCGAATGCCACGGCGAGCGTGTGGTCCTCACTGGTGACGCCGGGCGTGTGCTACCGTTGCGCTTGAGTGCAGCCGAGGGCGCTGTGCTCAACCACGAACTTGAATCGTTGGGGATCGAGCCGCAGACGGCAGCTCGGATTCGACACGCCCTTCTACCCGAAGAGCTCGGCTATAACCAGCGCGTCTTTGACACCGTCAACCACGGGTCGCACTGGCAGCAGCTGAGCTGTGCCATTCAGGACGGCGTTCGCTGCCGCATCTCATATCGCTCGATGGACGATGCACGGCCACGCGAGCGTCTGGTCGACCCCTTGCGCATTACGGCAAACGGCGACCAAACATACCTGATTGCCTGGGACATCACAGTCGATGAGCAGCGCACCTATCGCATGGATAAAATCGAGGGACTCGCCTTGACGGAAGACTCCGTCGTGCCTCACACACCGGACGTCGCATCCCTCCACGATTCCCTTGCCCGGACGCAGCGCAGCGCAAAGCTCTTGATGCCATTCGATATGGCGGAGCATCTGGACTGGGCCGGCATCACCCTAATCGAGCGCGGCGGGGCAGACATGGCAACGGTAACTGTGCATTACGGCTCCGAGCGTTGGCTACTGAGCCAGGTAATCGCAGCGGGCGGAGCCATCCGCATCTTGGATGACCCCGCCCTGTCAAAGCGCCTGTGCGATATGGCAAAAACCCTCGTCTGTCCGCTTTAGCGCCGCCGCTCGTGGCGTGCGCGCCACAGTTGCAGATAGTGCCCGATCTGCGCCGATTCGATGCGCTGGTAGGAGCTCGTGGGCAGCGACGTTAAGAACTTCTTTCCGTAGCCCTTCGTCACCAGGCGCGGGTCGGCCAGAATCAGCACGCCGCAATCGGTCGACGAGCGGATAAGGCGGCCGGCCGCCTGCTTGACCTCGAGCACCGCCTCGGGCAGCGAATAGCGCGCCCAAGCGCGGTCTTCGCGCAGGTTGCGCTCGCACGAGAGCGGGTCCGTGGGACTCGAGAACGGCAGCTTGGGAATGATGACGCAGCGCAGCGTCTCGCCGCTGGCGTCGAACCCCTCCCAGAAGGCCTTAAGCGCAAAAAGCGATGAAGTCGGCTCGTTGATAAACCGATCGCGCAGGCGACGAGGAGATGAGTTGCGCTGCTGGCAGTTGAGCTCCAGACCCGCACGGGCCATCTTGGGCTCAACGCGGGCGTACAGGTCTTCCATGTCGCGCCGATTGGTGAACAGTGTGAGCACCGATCCGCCCATGGCAAGATGGGCGTCGACCAGCACGCGCTCGAGCGCCGTAAGATAGCTCTCGCGATCGCGCGGATCGGGGATATCGCCCGCAACGACTACAGCCATGTTCGAATCGAAGTCGTAGCTCGAGTCCAAGTGCAGCGATGAGGATGTTGAAGCGCCGATGCGATCGAGGCCGACCGCGTGGTTAAAGTGTTCGAAGCTTTTGGACACCGTCATGGTCGCCGAGGCAAAGATAGCCGTGTGAACCTCGGGCAGCCACTCGGTTGCCAAGGCCTCGCCAATGTCGATGCGCTCTGCGGTCATTGACTCTCCGCCGGCACGCAGCCTGCGATTGACCTGCAGCGAATACACGTAGTGTTCATCGGTGCCATCAATGATGAGTTTGAGGTTCTCGGCCAGCTCGTGCAGGCGGCGCGAGATATCACCCAGGTCGACAACAACCTCGGGCTTGTCGGCGGCGACGGCTTGCACCAGCGCGTCGACGCTCTTGTCAGCCTGTTCCAATACGTCGATGGCAGCGTAGGCCGACTGTAAGAAATCATGCCAGTCGTCAGATTCGCGCAGCTCGGGGCCAATCCATAGATTGGCATTGTCATAACCCCCACGGGCACGGCGGCCGAGCTCGCGAACGCCATCGAACACGTCGGCGATTGCCATGCTCGCGCGCGCAACCGTCGACGTCGCCTTGGCAGTAAGGCCCAGATAGAGCGTAGAGCCCTCGGAGGTTGCCAAATCACGGGAGACCTGGCTTAGCGCACCGGTGCTCGAGCCACCCAGGCGCTCAAACAGAACGCGTGATTCGTCCGCCGACACCACGCGCGCCCACTGACGGCGCGCCTCGCGCTCGATGGAATGGGCCTCGTCGATTACCCAATGACGAATCGGAGGTAAAATCCTGCCCTCGGCCGCGACATTGCGGAACAGCAGGGAATGGTTGGTGACCACCACGTCGGCATGCGCTGCACGACGGCGAGCGCCGTGGACCAAACATTTATCAGGGAAAAACGGGCAGAGGCGACGAGCACACTCGCGCGAGGCCGTCGTAAAGTCGGGGCGGTTGACGCTGCGCCACCGAATGCCGAGCGAGTCGAGGTCGCCATCGGCTGATTGGCAGACGTACGCCATAATGACCGCGACCGCCGTGAGCGTGTCCGCCGGATCGCGCTTGGTGGTAATCTCGACCTGGCCGCGGCTCATGCGCTCAAGCTTGCGCAGGCATGGATAGTGGTCATACCCCTTGAGAGCGCAAAATGACAGACCACCGTCCAGTTGCTCGGCAAGTTTTGGCAGCTCATGGTACATGAGCTGGTCGGCAAGATTGTTCGATTTGGTCGCAATACCAACCGTGATGTTGTTACGGCGCGCTGCCTCGGCAAAAGGCACCAGATAGGCCATCGATTTGCCGACGCCCGTGCCCGCCTCAATTACACGATGAGTGCCCGTGACCAGCGCATCGCGGAGCTCGAGCGCCATCGCGATCTGCTCATCACGCGGCTCGTAGGTGGGATACATGCGATTGACCAGGCCACCTGGCGCATAGTCTGCCTCAATCTCCTCACGACTCGGCATCTTGAGGACCGGCAGTTCGTCGGCGTCCACCCGATCGTCGGCGCGATCGGCCTTGAGAACGTCAGCACGAGCGGCGCTGAGAGAGAAGATAGAACCAGGGTTCTGCCCTGCCAAGAATGAGAAGATAGGACGATAGGACCAAGGCACATCCGGATGCATGTCGGCTAGGCGCGCCATGAGGCCCTGAGGCAAGTCGGTGAGCGCCACGAGCAACACGCGCCATACGCCACACAGGGCGTCGACGTCGGCATTGGCACGGTGTGATACCGAGTCACAGCCAAACAGATCGGCCATAAAAGACAACTTGTGCGATGCCAGGCGCGGAAGCGCGATGCGCGACAGCGCCAGCGAATCGATCCAGATATCGCTCACGTTGACGCCGCCTTTGACCGACTCGATAAACGAGCGGTCGAACGTGGCGTTATGTGCGATTACCGGGCAACCACCGACAAAATCGGCGAGAGCGGCTACGGCCTCAACGGCCGACGGGGCATCTGCCACATCGGCATTTGTAATGCTCGTGAGCTCGGTGATCTCGGCGGGAATCAGCTGCTTGGGATGCACGAAGGTATCGAAGCGGTCGACGACCTCGCGGCCCGAAAGACGGGCCGCCGAGATCTCGATCAGCTCATTGTCCTGCACCGAAAGACCTGTGGTCTCGGTATCGAGGACAATCACATCTTCCTCGATAAGGCCGAAGGACTGCGTTTTGGCGCGTTCGGCAAGCGTGGCATAGGAGTCGATGACAAACTGCGGCGTTCCTGACGAAACCGCGTCCTCGATTAGCATGCAATGCCCGCTCGACGAAGGCCCATACGAATCAGGCTATCACAGACCTGCGGGAACGTCATGTCGTCGGTGTGGCGGATCTCGTCCGGATACAGCGACGTATCGGTCATGCCGGGAATGGTATTGGTCTCGAGGATAACGGGGCCGTCCTCACTCACGATAAAGTCGCTGCGCGAGATACCCAGGCAACCGAGGGCCTTGTGAGCAGCACAGGCAAGCTCCTGAGCGCGAGCGTAATTCTCGGGTGAAATCTGCGCCGGAATGCGATGGATGTCCGTAGGGTCGACATATTTCACGTCCAGATCGTAGAACTCGCAGTCCTCGGGTTTGCGAATCTCGACAATCGGCAGAGCGCGCACGTCGTCCTCGCCGTACACACCGACGGTGATCTCGGTACCCTCGATGCACTTCTCGACCAGCACTTTGTCGCCGTACGCAAACGCCTTGGCGATTGCCGCGGGCAGCTCGGAGGGCTCATGGACCAGGGAAATGCCATAGCTGGAACCGTTGACGGCCGGCTTCACAAAGCAGCGCTCGCCACAAACCTCGACGATATGATCGATATCGACTTCATCGCCCACCTCGAGCGCGAGGCCGGGGGCAATGGGAATGCCCGCCTTGGCGTACAGGAGCTTAGAGACCTCCTTGTCGGCACCGCAGGCGCTGGCAAGCACGCCCGAGGCCGTGTAGGGGATACCCAGGGTCTCCATGGCGCCCTGCATGGCGCCATCCTCGCCGCCGGCACCGTGCATGGCGATAAACGCCACGTCAAAGCCGCCGGTCGCCATGGTTACCATAAAATCATCGGCAGCCGTGTCGAGCAGCTCCACCGAAGTGTAGCCGGCCTCCTTCAAGGCAACCACGACGTTCTTTCCCGAATTGAGCGAGATCTCGCGCTCAGCGGAATGACCGCCCGCCAAGACCGCTACGTGCATGTTCTCTAGGCTTTTACCCGGCATGGGCAGACTCCTCCTCTATAATTTCTGCAGCTGATACCATATTGTAGCGATACCCTCTACGTTTCCCCAAAATCGAAAGGCTTCCATGAATCCCAGGACTAAATCTCAGGACATTCGCGACTTGAGCCAAAACGATATTCGCGAGCTCGTGGCCGAGCTTGGCCAGCCCGCCTTCCGCGCGAAGCAGCTCATCGAATGGGTCTTTGAGAAGAACGTTTGTTCGTTTGACGATATGACCAACCTTCCCAAGGCTTTCCGCGAGCAGCTTAAAGAGGCTTTTGCCTTTGACACGCCGGCTGAACTCACCAAGCAGGTTTCCAAAGATGGCTCTCGCAAGTATCTGCTCGAGTACCACGACGGCGTTTCCGTCGAGACCGTCGGCATGCCCCGTCGTAACAAGCTTTCCGTCTGCGTTTCCACCCAGGCAGGCTGTGGCATGGGCTGTGCCTTTTGCGCTACCGGTCTCAACGGCCTCAAGCGCTCTCTGACCGCTCAAGAGATCGTCGACCAGGTACTTCATGTATCCAACGACTTTGGCGAGCGCGCCACGAGCGTTGTCTTCATGGGCCAGGGCGAGCCGTTTGCCAACTACGACGAGGTTCTCAAGGCGCTGCGAATCCTCAACGACCCCGATGGCATCGGTATCGGCGCTCGTCACCTCACCGTCTCTACCAGCGGCGTTATTCCCGGTATTCGCAAATTTGCCGACATCCCCGAGCAGTTCACGCTTGCCGTTTCCCTGCATTCCGCCATCCAGTCGACGCGCAATAAGCTCATGCCCGGTGTTAAGAAGTACACGCTGCTTCGCCTTCACGAAGCGCTTCAGCTCTACACCGAGAAGACCGGCCGCCGCCCGACCTATGAGTATGCCATGATCGAAGGCGTCAACGATACGAATCCCGAAATGCAGGCGCTCTGCGACTTCTGCGAGGGAACGCTGTGCCACGTTAACCTCATTCAGCTTAACGACATCGAGGGTAGCCCGCTCAAGCCGTCGCCGATTCATAAGGTTGAGGATCTTCAGCGTCGTCTTGAGTCCCGTGGCATCGAGACCACGATTCGTAACTCCCGTGGTAACGATATTGACGCCGCTTGCGGACAGCTGAAGCAGCGCTTCAAAGTTCAGAAGAACGCATAGGGGAGTCGCATCCCAAAACGTTTCATGTGAAACATCGAACGACCCCGGTTACAGAATATGCAACCGGGGTCGTTTCCTTTATTGACCTTAATTTTGAATCAGCTGCTACCTGCCCTATTTTCTACGGCCAAAATAAGGGGTCCTTGTCTCGTGAACCTGACAAGGACCCATCAAAATATGCTGAGTAATTATTAGGTACCTAATAGCCTACATTTTCCCATTGGTTGCTGACCCAACCTTGATTAATCTTGGGATTCTTCGTTACCTGAGCAGTACGCATGGCAACATCTTCTGTCATAACATCCATTTTCTTTTTGGAAGTATCGACGATATCTTGCGCGCTACGAAGCAAACGACCTCGAAGTTCATCGTCTGTCGCGATCCTATAGCCAGCAAAGGCACCAGCCGCGACAGTCGTCACCAATGCAATCGCTGTTAAAATCTTATTCCTCATCTTGGCCTCCTTGATCAAACTGAATCATTTCGCCAAGAATACGAGAGAGCTCTTCCTCGTCTTTAAACTCAATCTCAATCTTATTCTTTCCACGCGAGCTCTTCACACGCACGTTGGTATTAAAAACCTGACGAAGCACGCGGGCAGCCTTTTTAAAATACTGAGGCGTTGCAGGCCTCGGCGTCTTAGGTGTCTCTCCGGCAGAAAACAACGGAGCAAGATTTTCTGTCGCTCTTACGGAAAGGCCCTCTGCAACAACCTTCTCTGCAAGTCGAATTCGAGCGTCCTCATAGGGAACTGCAAGAATCGCACGTGCATGACCAGCAGTAAGTTTGCCCTCAAAAATCATCTGCTGAACAACTTCAGGGAGATCGAGAAGGCGCAGCGAGTTTGTAATTGCAGAGCGTGACTTGCTGACTGCCTTCGACAATGCCTCCTGGGTCATACCGCTGGCATCGATAAGCTGGCGATAGCCCTTAGCCTCTTCGACGGGATTCAGATCAGAACGCTGAAGGTTTTCGATCAGAGCAAGAGCCAGCATCTCTTCATCATTAACATCTTTAATGATGACAGGCAGCTCCTCAAGACCAGCAAGCTTTGACGCTTGGTAACGACGCTCACCAGCGATGATCTCATAGCCGTTTCCATGCTTGCGAACCAAAAGCGGCTGCAAGACGCCATGTTCTTGGATTGATTCGCTCAACTCACGAAGTTCAGTTTCGTTAAAGTGAATTCGCGGCTGATTAGGGTTGGGAACGATATCCTCAATAGGTAGTTTTGTTTCAGATGCGGCATTCGAAGCCGATGCAGCCGAACCACCGGTCTCATACTCGGCCTCTGAGACCAAAGCATTGAGTCCACGTCCCAATCCACCACGTTTCTTTACACTAGGCACGCTTGATCACCTCTTTTGCAAGGTTCATATATGCTTTTGCACCCTTATTTTGAGGTGCATAGGTAATTACCGGTTCCCCAAAAGACGGAGCTTCGGAGATTTTAACCGTACGGGGGATCAACGTCTTAAATGCCTTATCACCAAAGTACGATTGAACCTCCTCAACAACCTGATTCGATAGAGAAGTACGCGAGTCATACATGGTCATAAGCACACCGTAGGTGTCTAAGCCCTTGTTCAGACGAGATTTGACCATCTTCATTGACTCAAGCAGCTTCGTAACGCCCTCGAGTGCGTAATACTCGCACTGGATCGGAATCAAAACGCTGTCTGCTGCGGTCAAAGCGTTGATAGTAAGCAGGCCGAGCGAAGGAGGGCAGTCAATGAAAATAAAGTCAAACTCGTCCTGAATCGGCTCAAGCAAATCTTTGAGGCGGGTTTCACGTGCAATTGCGCTTACGAGCTCAATTTCCGCGCCTGCAAGTTGAATTGTAGCCGGAATAACAAATACCTTTTTACAATTTGTATCAAGAACAAGCGATTCTGCCGGCACATCATTCAACAATGCATCATAGATGCAGTGATCAAGGTCTTCTTTTTCAATTCCGAATCCACTGGTGCTGTTTCCCTGCGGATCAAAATCAACAATCAGTGTCTTACGACCCTGCTCACCCAGTGCTGCTGCAAGGTTTACAGCCGTCGTTGACTTACCGACGCCGCCTTTTTGATTGATGATTGCAATGATACGCGTGTCTTTTGCGCTCTTAGAACGCTTAACGTCGCGAAATCCCACGGTCCCTCCTGGTGTGTATTAAAGCTGTCAAACGGAGGATGTTTCACGTGAAACATTCCGAATCGATAGCAACTGCTATGTTTCACGTGAAACACTGCAAGCTGTTAGTATCCATTATGTTTCACGTGAAACATCTAGGCAAGCGGATTCTTCTTTGCCATGCCATTTGCACGAGGCAATGAAACGGATGCTGAATGACTCTTCTTAAGAACAATGAACTCCCTGTGACCCAAGCCTTCAGGCAAATCAATTGCGTCATTCAGAAGCAAAGTGAAGCCGCAAATCTTAGCTGCTGACATGCCGGAAGCAAGCTCCTCATCCGAAGGATTGCCCTTGGTGATAACAAATAGCCCTCCATCCTTCAGGTACGGAGCCGCATACTCAACAAGAATCGGTAGAGGGGCCAGTGCGCGGGCGGTTACAACGGAGAACTGCTTCTTATGGCTTCGAGCATATTCTTCAAGACGATCATGAACCGCATGAGCATGTTTCAATCCAAGAGCATGGACAAAGGAATTAACCGCATCAACCTTCTTGCCAACAGAGTCAATATAAGTAGCTTTACGATGCGTGGTTATGGTTAATGGAATACCAGGGAAGCCCGCACCTGTTCCCATATCGAGCAAAGCTCCCTCAGGAGCCTTATTGATATAGGGGAGCAA
>DBEWII010000120.1:0-8058 GCA_048384935.1 Collinsella aerofaciens
TGCATTCATTCGATTGCCACGGCACGGCACAATCGACAGCATAAAGTCAGACACCCGAGCCGACAGCGGCTAGCGCGTCAACGGATGCGCTAGCGAGCAGCGGACCCGTTGGCACAGCCCACCATGCGAATCAAGTAGTTCTCTACGACGTGATAAGCTTGGGACTTTTCATCTTTAAGGGAAACTAAACACACCGGAACCGTCAGGGCCCCTTCGCCCACAATGGGAACAATCTCAAACCCACTAGCGACCTGACCGGGAACGGGAAGAATGGCATTTAAGAAATAGCCGCGCTCGGCCGCCAAAAACGCCCCAACTTGAGCGGGGCTATCGATAACGCGCGTCTCACCTAGGACACCGAGGCTTTTGTACTGCCAAAAAATCGAGTTGTTAAAGCTATCGAACGCAGTCGACTGTCCTACCGGATAGGAGCTCAGATCAGCCACGGTCACAAAGGGCCTCTTGCCGAGCGGATGGTCGGCGGCAACGAGAATACCCGTGGGCAGGGTTCCCAGCTGCTCGCAGTCATCATTAGTATTGTCATATGTACCCACCGTAAGCAAGGCATCGAGGTCGCCCTGCTCGAGCTCCTGCTGGGCAACTCCGGGATGCACAGTGCAAAACTTCACCCGCACGCGCACACCACGCATGATAAGCGCAGATAGCCCCTTATATAGCTTATCCTCGTTATCGAATGCGGGGGCGCACAGGCCAATCGAGAGTTCCGGCATCGCTTGAGGACCAGAGGCCGACGAGACGGTCAGGTCGCATCCAGACGGGTCAAAGTTTTCAACCTCACGATATGCTTCGACGGCTGGGCGAGCCTTGGCATAAAAACTGCGACCGGCCTGAGTCGGCCTGACGCCGCTACTTCCACGCTCAAAAAACTGAACGTTAAAAAAACTGCTCGAGCTCGCTAATTGACTTGGAAATGGCCTGAACGGTCACGTTGCGCTGGTGCGCCGCAGCAGTAAAACTCTTCGTCTCGAATACGGCGACAAAATAGCCGACCTGCTTGATATTCACCATTCGCCCCTAAAAAATGCACAGTTTAATCCAGTTAAACAAAAACCTAGCACAGCGCAAGTGCCATCCCCGTCACGAGCGGAGCGTTCAACTATTGGATGAACGTACACAGCACCTTGTTGAATTACAATATGCTTCGCGACATGCGTCATGCGTGCGCATCAAATACGTCATGTCCACTTCGAAAGGACCAGCCATGAGCAACGCCTGTAAATTACTCAAAATCCTATCGTTCCTCTTCTTTGTCGTCGGCATTCTAAGCGCAGGCATGGGTGCTACAGCGCTCTTTGCAGGCAGCGCGGTCGGCGATATCACGAGTGCCATGATCGTCTCTTGCGTCGTCGTCATCGTATTGGGCGTCGTCGAAATTGTGACCGCTGTCTTTGGCATCCGCGCGGCAAATAATCCCGCCAAGGCTGGCGTTGTCTGGATCTGGTCCATCGTCTGCCTAGCATGTTCGGTCATCAGTCTGCTCCTCTCCCTGCCCCTCTTGGGTGGGACCGGCTCAGGCATCCCCGATTTTACCGGCCTGATTGTCAGCATTATCTACTTCGTACTCGCCAACCGCGTCAAGAAAGAGGGCATGGACCGTTTGAGCTAAGCCGCACCCGTGTCAATCGCTCAGCGACTCTGGTATATACGCCAATAAAAAGGGCCGATCGCGCATCTCCGCGGTCGGCTCTTTACGTTTGCCCAGATAAAACCTGCCAAAATAAACCTGTCCCTTTTTGGTAGGTTGTTAGCTGTGGCGATACTCGGCGATGATGAAGTCAATGTCGGTTTGAAGGGTGTCCAAGTTTGCCAGGCGCTCTTTATCGGCAGGGCGCGTGCGGTAGTAGTACGGCGTCATCTGGAACACCGCCTCGATGTCGGCCTGGGTTTGGAGCGTAATGTTCGCAGACACCCGCCGCGTTCCGACCAACTCGAGTTCGGTGGTCTGCGGCAGCTTCTCGTCATTAAGATATGGCGTGTCGTAGAGCACTTCCTTAAGCCCAAACAGATGACGGGCACCCGGCACCACGGTATAGAGTGAGCCCTCTGGCGCTAGTGCGCGGGCAAACTCACGCTCGTTAAAGGGAGCAAAGAGCTCGGTCACCATATCGAAGGCGCCATCGGCCACGGGGATGTCCTTCATGTTGGCCACGAAGTAGGTCGCATCGCCGCGCTTGGCGGCCAGGCGCACCATTTCTTTGCCCAAATCAAACCCGTAAGCGTCCACGCCCGGCACCGCGCCCATGGCGCTGGTGTAGTAGCCCTCGCCACAGCAAATATCGAGCAACGTCATGGGACAGTTCGTAGACGCGGCACGTCCAGACACCCGCTCGCGCACCAGCTCAACCATCGCATCGCGCAACGGCGCATAGTAGCCGCGGTTCAGAAAGTCACGTCGGCTGCGCGCCTGCGACTTGGGATCGCCCATGGAATCGCCGCTCTTGGACGAGCGTAGGAGGTATAGATAGCCTTCGCGCGCACGGTCAAACCGGTGTCCGCCCGCGCATGCAGCACCGCGCTCATTGTCCGCCAACGGCTCATGGCAAACGGGACACAACAACATGGCAACTCCTTAGCGCGAACAACACAACGCCCACCATTGTCGCACGCCTTCCCCACCTAGTCATTGAGGACGTTCTTGAATGACTAGTTAGAAGAGATAAGGAGTGTCCCCAGCTGCCGACAGAAAAGGAACGTCCCTAAGTGCCGACTGGTTGCATTAGGAGTATCATCATCTGCGCAAATAAGCACGAAAGAGCATGGTAGAGATTGAGAGCGTATGGCTGACACCGTATCTAAGCACATTGACATGACCACCGGATCGCTGTGGCGCAACATTCCCCTGTTCGCCTTCCCCGTGGCCGCCACGAGCATCTTGGAGCAGCTATCGAACCTCATCGCCACAGTCATCATCGGTAACTTCTCGGGCGACCAGGGAACCCTCGCCATGGCGGCAGTCGGCTCCAATGTTCCGCTTACCAGTCTTATGCTCAACCTGTTTATTGGCATGTCGCTTGGCTCCAACGTGGTCATCGCCAACGCTATCGGCCGCAACGATCAGAACATGGTCAAACGCGCCGTCCATACCTCGATTCTTATGGCACTTGTAGGCTTTGTCGTCATCGCGCTGGGCGAGATCTTTGCCGAGCCCATGCTCGCCGCCCTCAACGTTCCCGCCGAAACCATGCCGCTCGCTTCGCTCTACCTGCGCGTCTTTTTGCTCAGCATGCCCTCCATCTTGCTCTACAACTTTGAGGCCGCGATCTTCCGCTCCGTCGGAATCACCCGCATGCCGCTGCAGGCGCTTGCCGTGTCCACCATCCTCAATATTGGCCTGGACCTCATCTTTGTCCCCGTACTCCACTGGGGCGTCGCGGGCGTCGCCATCGCCACCGCCATCGCCTACACCGTCAGCGCCGCTACGCTCTTTATCCGCCTGCTCAAGACCGACTCCGTCGTCCGCGTCACCCCGCGCGACCTGGCTATCGACCCCGTCGCCCTCAAGCGCATCGTCAAGATCGGCCTGCCCGCCGGCATCCAGAGCGCCGTCTTTGCCGTCGCCAACATCATCATCCAGTCCGCCATCAACAGCCTGGGAACCGAGGTCATGGCAGCCTCGAGCGCCGCCATGAGCCTAGAGTACGTATGCTACAACCTGCTCAACAGCTTTAGCCAGGCTTGCACCACCTTTGTAGGACAAAACCACGGTGCCCGCCAGATCGACCGCTGCACCAAAACGCTCAAGGTCTGCCTGGTCGAAGGCGGCATCGTTGCACTCACCACGATTATCGTCATTGTCGGCCTGGGGCGCGAGATCTTGTCGCTCTTTAACAGCGATCCCAACATCGTCTCGATCGGCTATATCCGCGTGTGCTCGATCTTCCCGGCGTACGCCTTTAGCATGTTCTACGAAAACATGTCAGGCTACCTGCGCGGCTTTGGTATCTCGCTCACGCCCGCCCTCATCACCATGATCTGCGTCTGCGGCATCCGCTTCTATTGGGTGTTCTGTGTGTTCCCGCACTTCCGCACCTTTGCGAACATCATGATGGTCTACCCCATCAGCCTGGGCACCACGGCGTTCCTTATGGTCGTGGCGGTGCTACTCTGCCACCCGGCACGTACCTATCGCACCACCCAAGCCAGAGCGACAGCCCGATAAACACCGCACTCAACGTCACGCCAGTCATTAATTAACAATATGCGAGCTCATATAGTCGATAAAACGCCTCGTGGCGATAGGCATGGTGTCCCAGCTGCGCCAAGCGGCCACCACGTCGCGCGAGGGAGCATGCACGATGGGCCGCACACGAATTTCGGCTCGCATGCCCTCCACAGTACGACGGTAGAGCATGCTCACGCCTAGGCCCTCCTCCACCATCGCCATGATGGTGTAGTCGTCGGTTACCTCACTCGTCACGTGCGGCGACAGGCCATGCGCCGCAAATGCATCGAGCACCAGGCTCTGCTCGCCCTCATCCAGCAGCACAAACGGCTCGGACGCCAAATCGGCGAGCGTCACCTTTTCCTTTGCCGTCAGCGGATGCCCGACAGGCAACAGCGCCACCAACTCGTCGTGATAGACCACGCGCTTCTCGAGCCCTGCGGTAAAACCGCGTGCCGTAAAACAAAAATCAACCACGCCATCGTGCACCCACTGGGCGTTGCGTGTGTAATCACCCTGCTTGAGGGTAAAGCGTACGCCCGGGTGCAGCGCCCCAAAGTCGCGGATCACACGCGGCAACACGGTGCGGCTCACGTTGGTAAACGTCGCGATACGAATATCAGTCGAGGAGAGTCCCAACAGCTCCTGGCGCTTGCCCTCGAGCTCGGCCTCGGCAGTTACGATTTGGCGCAGGTACGGCAGATATTGTTTACCGTCGCGCGTAAGCGAAACGCCCTGCTTTCCGCGCTCGATAAGCGTGGTACCCAGCTCGCGCTCGAGCGCCTTGACGGCCTGGCTCACCGCACTTTGCGTATAGCCCAGCTCGTCCGCCGCGCCCTTAAGACTGCCGCGATCGACCACCATACACACAATCTGATACCGCGATGCCATCGTGCCTCCACATCAATGCAGACGTAAAACGTTTTGCCAGGGCTTTTCCTACCGACATTAGCGTTTCTTAATCATACTGAAGATACATTCGCTTTACTACATCTACATCTGGGAGCAGAATCCTTTTTACGAAACCGTTCTGTAACAACAAGGAGTCCCATGGACCGCAAAAAAGCAATCGCGCTCTCATTTTCCGTTCCCGTCGCATGGGGCTTTTCGTACCCCCTCATGAAGATCGGCATGGACAGCATGAACGCCACGAGCATCGTTGCGCTGCGCTGCATCATCGCCTTCGCGGCCTGCCTGCTGCTCTTCCACAAGCGCGCGTTCCGTATCAACCGCGACCTTATGGTCCGTGCCGCCATCATCGGCGCCATCATGGCAACCGAGCTCACCTGCATGTGCCTGGGCTCCAGCCTCACCTCTGCCTCCACTGCCGGCTTTTTGCAGAGCCTGACGGTCGTGATCGTGCCGTTTGCCAACGCCGCCCTGCTGCGCCGCGCCCCCGAGCGCAAAGTGCTCGTCGGCACCGCCATCGTCACCTGCGGTATGTTGCTGCTCTCGGGCGCCGACTTCACCAGCCTGAACCCGGGCGCGCTCATCATGCTGCTCTCCGCTTTTGTCTATGCCGGCCATATCATTGTGGCGAAGCGCTTTGTCGAAGAAGTCGATCCGCTGTCCCTGGGCGTTTGGCAGCTGGGCTTTGGCGGCCTGTTCTCGGGCATTGCCGCATGCGTCTTTGGCGGTTTCACACTTCCCAGTACGCCCAGCGAGATCGTGGTTGTTGTCGCGCTCGCACTCATTTGCTCTGCCTACGGCTTTATCACCCAGACGCTCGTGCAGCCCCACGTGCCCGCCGAGACCACCGGCTTCGCCTTCTCGCTCGAGCCGGTCTGCTCCGCTGTCTTCTCGTTCTTCTTGGTCGGCGAGGTCCTGAGCCCCATCGCCTTCCTGGGTGCAGCTCTTATCCTCACCGGCGTCATGGCGGCAACCGTCGAGTTTTCGCGACTTCATGCGCATGTTCACAACCATACCCGCATGGCAGGAGCGCCCGAGCGCGTCTCGTAGTCCCCAGTCCTTATGCAGCCGTGGCATAAAGGTCTCCGGACGCCTTTACAATAGATACCGACAGAGCATCTGACGTAAAGGAGCCCCATGGACGCCGCGACCCGCGACCGCAACATAGCAACTTGGTTGGGCGATGCGCCGCAGCCGGTACGTGACACTACGAACCAGCTGCTCGAGCGCATCGCCCTTTTGCGTGCCGAGCAGACCATCTACCCGGCACAAGACGACATCCTCAATGCCCTCGCCTATACGCCGGCCGACCAGGTCAAGGTTGTCATCCTGGGTCAAGACCCCTATCACGGGCCCAACCAGGCCATGGGGCTGTCGTTCTCGGTCCCTGCGACGCAAACCAAGTTGCCGCCGAGCCTGCGCAACATCTATAAGGAGCTCAAAGCCGATCTGGGTTGCCCCATTCCCGCCACGGGAGACCTAACCCCATGGGCACAACAGGGCGTCCTGCTCCTCAACACCACGCTCACCGTGCGCGAGCATTCCGCGAACTCGCACGCCAAGCTGGGCTGGAGCGCGCTCACCGACTACGTTATCGAATGCTGCTGCCAGCTGCCCCAGCCGGTAGTCTTTTTGGCATGGGGCCGCTTTGCCCAGCAGATGGTCGAAGGCAAGCTCGCCGCGACCGGCGCGGGCAAGGCAACCGGCAAGTTCTGCCTGGCCTCCACGCACCCCTCGCCGCTTTCGGCCAACCGTGCCACGGCAGAACTCCCCGCTTTTATGGGATCGCGCCCCTTCTCGGCAGCCAATCGGCTACTCGAGCAGCACGGCTCGACCCCCGTCAACTGGACTTGCCTCGGCTAAAAATCGATACATCAAAAACGCGCCCGACGGCAATCTTGCCATCGGGCGCGTTTTGTTACTCGGGCCAGATAAACTGGGTGCGGCCGGCCTCGCCACCATCGATCAGCAGACTCTGTCCGGTCATAAACCGGTTGGTCACGCCCACAAAGTAGATCCACTCGGCGATCTCTTGGGCGGTGGCCCAGCGCTTAAGCGGCGTGAGCTCCATAATCTGGTTCCACAGGTGTTCGTCTTCCATCACGCAACGGTTGAGCGGCGTGATAACGCCGCCCGGGTCCACACTGTTGGCAATGGCCTGCGGTGCCAGGCGGTTTGCAAGGTTCTTGGTGTAGGCGATAACGCCGCCCTTGCTGGCAGCATAGGCAGGAAACTCCGATCCCGTATGCCCGCTCGCCGACCCCACATTGACCACGGATTTGATAGCCGGCGCCGGCTTGGCGGCAAGCCCCTCCCCCGCAAAGGCGTAGCGCTCGGTCACGTTGATGGTGCCACGCAGGTTGGCGGCAATATCGTCGGCCGAATCCTGCGTACCGGCAACGTTCACGATTACCTGAGGCTCAAGATCGCCTGGAAACGAGTCAGGCTCGCGTACATCAATGACCAGATGGCGGTAGCGCTCGTGTTCGACCGCCGCCGGCAGCAGATCAAAGCCCACGACCTCGTGGCCCTCGTCCAAAAAGCGCTGCACGCATGCGGCTCCGATACCGCCCGAAGCGCCCGTGATCAAAACCCGCATACTTGCTCCTTAGGCGGTTGCGTGGCGCTCGAGGTACTCGGAGCCCACATTCTCGCGCTCCCAGCCGCGCACGACCTTGTAGCCCACAGGGCTCAGGAAGACCTCGCACAGCAGCTCGGCAACAGCACCCGTCAGCGAGCACATAAGGACCTGCACCCAGGTCCAACCAAAGAACGTGTGGCTCACTACAATGGCAAAGACCAGGTTGTCGATAAACTGGCCAACACCCGTGGACACATAGGAGCGGAAGGCGAAGCTCGCAAAGTTATTCTTTTTGAGCATGCGGCCGAGCGACTGGTTGAGCGTGGAGTTAACCACGGCAGAAACGAGCATTGCCAGCGAAGAGCCCAGCACCACGTACCAGGTG
>DBEWII010000121.1:0-7295 GCA_048384935.1 Collinsella aerofaciens
GAGCCCTGGGACAAGTTCATCTCCGTGGCCCGCGGCTCGGTCTTCGGCGCCTGGGTGGACCTGCGCGAGGGCAGCGCCACCTTCGGCAAGGTGTTCACCTGCACCCTGGACCCGTCCAGGGCCATCTACGTCCCGCGCGGCGTGGGCAACTCCTTCCAGGCCCTGGAGGACGGCACCGCCTACACCTACCTGGTGGATGCCCACTGGTCCCTCGAGCTCAAGAGGACCGACACCTTCGTGAACCTCGCCGACCCCGAGCTCGCCATCGAGTGGCCGATCCCGCTGGACCAGGCCACCGTCTCCGAGGCCGACCTCAACCACCCGATGTTGAGGGACGTCGTCCCGATGGCGCCGAAGCGCACCCTCGTCACCGGATGCAACGGCCAGCTGGGCCATGCGGTGCGCGCGCTGGCGGAGGAGCGCGGGGTCGCCAAGGACTTCGACTTCTGCGACATCGACACCTTCGACATGTCCGACCCGGCGGCCTACGCGCAGTACGACTGGTCGCTCTACGGCACCGTGATCAACTGCGGCGCCTACACGGCGGTCGACAGGGCCGAGACCCCCGAGGGACGCGTGACCGCCTGGAAGGCCAACGCGACCGGCCCGGCCCTGCTCGCCCGCACCTGCGCCGGGCACGGGATCACGCTCGTGCACGTGTCCTCCGACTACGTCTTCGACGGCACCGAGGAGGTGCATGACGAGGAGGAGCCCCTCAGCCCGCTGTCCGTCTACGGCCAGACCAAGGCCGCCGGCGACATCGCCGTGGCCGGCTGCCCGCGCCACTACATCATGCGCTCCAGCTGGGTCATCGGCGAGGGGCACAACTTCGTCAAGACCATGAAGGGGCTGTCCGACCGCGTCGCCGACCCGGACGACAAGCTGGACAAGGTCACCGTGGTGGACGACCAGCTGGGCCGCCTGACCTTCACGCGCGACATGGCCGCGGCCATCTTCCACGTGCTGGGCTCGCACGCCCCCTACGGCACCTACGACTGCACCGGATCCGGCGCCGTCAGGTCCTGGGCCGACATCGCCCGCGCCGTCTTCGAGGCAGCCAACGGCAACGGCGGCAGGGTCGCGCCGGTGTCGACCGCGGACTACTACGCGAACGCCGCGGGCCCCGTCGCCCCGCGCCCGGTCCACTCCGCGCTCGACCTGTCCAAGCTCGAGTCGGTCGGGTTCAACATGCCCGACTGGGAGGAAGAACTGGGGGAGTACCTCAAGACGCTCTAGCCGCTATTAACTTTTCGAGAGAAAAAGCCGCCGCTTGTTAACGGCGGCTTTTCTTATGCCTGGCGTATAGTCCCGCTGCAATAAGGGCGGCTGCGGTCGCCAGACTCACTGCAAGTCCCGCAAGGGCACCCGGAGTCTTGTAGGTCATCACGACCCTATTCGCGCCTTTCTGTATGTTCAGGGACGACAAACCCTTATCGGCGGCGGGCGTTAGTTCTGCGGCGGTTCCGTTTACCGTTACGTTCCAGCCCTCATCGTACGGAACGCTCAGCAGCAGGTTGCCGTCATCCTTGGCGGTATACTCGCCTTCGATCCTTCCGTCCTCAAAAACCGTCGGAACAAATTCGCTCGTCTTAAGCGAGTTAATAATCTGCTCGAAAACGTCCAGATTGAGGGCGTAAAAGACCGGCTCATTGTCTTGGGGCATGTCTGTATAGCCCTCTGCGACTCCGATTGACACCGTATGCTGGCTCGGGGCGTCCGATGCATCCGCAATCTGGCGGATATTATTGTCGAATCTCCAGGCCTCGTTTTCGATCGTTCGCTGGTCGATGGTAAGGGTGACGGGCCAATAACTGCCGGCAGTCGTATCTTTGTTGATGTAGAGATACCCGATGGAGCTTGCCGGAAGAGTAACGCTCCATTGCTTTAAGCTATCGCTATTCTCCGTGCTCGTGGCCTCGATCTTGGTATAGAGCTCGACCTCGCGGCCTAGGATTTTGCTGTAGAGGTCGTTCTGCTTTTCGAAGGGGTTCTCGCTCTTCAGCGTGCTGTTTTGGATATCGCTTGAGGCTGCGACGCCAATGCTGAGCGCATAGGGGTTCTCGTACACCGCGCTTGTAGAGTCGGCCTGATTCGTCTTGGCCGAAACGTATCCCGCAGGCGCGTTCTCGGGAATGGCATACTTGACTCCCAGTAGGGCATCGACGGCGAGAATGGGCTCGGCATAACGGGTTGAGAATTCGCCAATGCTGCTGTATCCAAGGGAGTTGAGCAGTGCGATGGCCTGCGGGTTATTTGCGGATGAGTAGGACGACAGCTGGTTGTACCCAAGCGCTAAGCCCTCGTTGAGGGCAGCGCTATCGGCGCGCGTGGTCGTTCGATCGATACGGTAGAATGACGCAGGATCCAGGGCTTGAATGGTTGTGATCGTGTTGGTTGCGGTAGTCACATAGGTGCAGTTGGCATCTTCGGAATAGCCTGCGTACAGTTGGTTCCACATCACATGGGCGTTGATAAACAAATCAATTGCGGTGATTGTCAGGATTGGTAATACGACGGCGGGTCGATAGGCATGACGAAATTTGGGCTGGCCCTCGAACACCTGCAACGAATAGCCTGCGGCCCACATCGTAAAGAAGCCCAGCAAAAAGGCTGTGCGCGAATAGAACCCGTTGGGAACGCGCATGCCGCACCAGATGTACTCGAGCGGGCTCAAAACGGAGCTAGCGATCAGGACGGCTGTGACGACGAACGTTGCGATGCGTATCCTGGTCGAAACCTTGCGGTTAAACAGTAGGCTTATTGCAAGTAACATCATGATGACGCCGCAATAGAACTGCGGCGTATTCCCGTTATTCACCCACATGCCGGGGATGAAGCCCCTGATGAGCGATTTGAGGCCTGTTTTAAGCAAAGGTCCAAGTGCCAGCACGGGGCCGCCTTTTGCCATGGCAAGGATGGTCGGCAAAAAGGTCCAGGCGGACAGGAGCAACCCAAGCAGCATAGCCCCTGCAAATCGTAGGACTCGGTCGAGCGTGAGCATCCAGCTATATCCTTCTGCAGCGACGTAATCGACAAACTCAACCAGTACGAAGATGCTGAGGAACAGGATGCTGATATAGGCCGTATACCAACAGAACATGACATTGAGAGCAATCGCAATAACGAGGCGTATCATTTTTTGTTTGCGAATGAGCTCGTAGCATCCGAAGGCGCAGATGGGTAGCAGGATAAGGCAATCAATCCAGAGCGGATTACACAAATTACTTATGGTCCAACTGCAAAACGTAAATGAGAGGGAAAGCAGGAATGCTGCGGGCTTGGACAGGTTAAAGCGCTTTTGCACATACCAAGCGCTGCTGATGTGGATGCAGCCCAGTTTGAGCGCGGTTATGGCAAATACGAAGAGCGTCAGCTTGTCTGCGGGAAACAGCACACAGAGCAGGTTGAAGGGGCTGGCGAGGTAGTAGCTATAGAGCCCCCATGTGTTCATGCCGAGTCCCTGCGAGAAGGAATAACGAAGGTTTGTCTCGCCTAAAAGGACGCGGCGAAACCACGCAAAGAAGTCGATGTATTGGTATTTGAGATCGTTGGTGAGAAACGAGTTGTCGCCAAAGGGGTAGACATGCCCCGCCGCTGCAAGTGCGATAAAAAGTGCGACGGAAAACGCGAAGCAGGCGGCGTAGAGCGCCACATTCTTGAGTGTGCTGTTATTGGGTCGTGTCATCAGATTCCTCGTTGGATTCTCGAATGATATAGATGGGACGTCGTTTGGTTTCCAAGTAGGCTTTTGCCAAGTATTCACCGATGATTCCTAAGCACAGAAGCTGCATGCCGCCAAACAGCGTTATGAGGCAGGCGAGGGACGGCCATCCGCCGACGGGGTCACCCCAAACAAGCGTCTTGACCAGGATGACGATGAATCCCAGGATGGCAATGAGACAGAAAACGATACCCGTGAGGGCGGCGAGGGAGAGCGGCGCCGTGGAAAACGCGACGATGCCGTCGATGGAATAGAGGAGCAGCGACCAAAAGCTCCATTTGGTCTCGCCGGCCACGCGGTTGACGTTTACGTAGGGGAGCCATTTGGTCTTGAAGCCGACCCAGCCGTAAATGCCCTTGGAGAATCGGTTATATTCGCCCATGGAGATGATGGCGTTGACCATAGGTCGCTTCATGAGCCTAAAATCGCGTGCTCCGTCGACGATGTCGGCCTTGGAAATGCGGTTAATGATCTTGTAGAACATACGGGCACAGAACGACCTGATGGGAGGCTCGCCTTTGCGGGTGGTCCTGCGTGTGGCGACGTTGTCGTAGTCTTCGGTTTGTAAGATCTCGTACATCTGCGGCAGGAGCGAGGGCGGGTCCTGCATGTCGGCATCCATGGTGGCGACATAGTCGCCCTTTGCGTGCTGGAGTCCGGCGAGTAGTGCCGCCTCCTTGCCAAAGTTGCGCGAGAAAGAGTGCCAGCGGATGGCGTATGGATGCGCCGCCGCGGCTTCTGCTTTCATGACGGCGAGCGTTTTGTCTGCCGAGCCATCGTCGATGAGGACTGTCTCAAAGGAGATGCCGGGGTCTTGCTGGGTCATGATGCGAACGACGCCATCGAGCTCTTTGAGAAAGATCGGAAGTGATTCCTGCTCGTTGTAGCACGGCACGACGATGGAGATGAGCGGCATAGTGGTTTACCTCTCGCTTGGCTTGGAAGTGGGGTGGCCGAGCTGGTCGTCGTAGGCGTATTTGCTGTACACGTTGACCTCCCACTGCTTTTTTTCGACCTTTGCCACGGAATCGAGGACGAATCCGGTTGCAAGGCTCAGACCGCACAGGAACATAAACGACGCGGCGAGCATGGCGGTGGGGAAGCGCGGAACGAGGCCGGTGTGGAAATACTCGACAACGATGGGCATGCCCAGGGCGAGGCCGATCACCGCAAACAGAAGCGCTACGAGGCTGAAGAACTTCAGCGGGCGGTAGTCCTTGAACAGCGTGCCGATCATCGCGACGACTTTAATGCCGTCGCTCACGGTATTGAGCTTGGACTCGGAGCCTTCCGGACGGTCGCGGTACTCGATGGGCACATCTTTGATGCGCCAGCGGTGGTCGACGGCGTGGATCGAGAGCTCGGTTTCGATCTGGAAGCCCTCGGAAAGCACGGGGAAGGTTTTGACGAACGGGCGGCTCATGGCGCGGTAGCCGGTCATGACGTCATCGAAGCTGTAGCCATAGATCCACTTGATCATGGCGCGGACCAGATTGTTGCCAAAGCCGTGGAAGGCACGCTTGTTCTCCTCGGCGTAGGTGCCGTTGGAAAGGCGGTCGCCTACGGTCATGTCGGCCGTGCCGTTAAGGATGGGCTCGCAGAGGGCTTTGGCAGCCTCGGCGGGATAGGTGTCGTCGCCGTCGACCATCAGGTAGCAATCGGCGTCGATATCGCGAAACATCTGGCGGCACACGTTGCCCTTTCCCTGACGGGGCTCAAAGCGGACCGTGGCGCCGTGCTCGGTGGCGATGCGTGAAGTATCGTCCGACGAGTTGTTGTCATAGACATAGACCGTCGCTTGCGGAAGCTCGCGGTGAAAGTCGTCGATGACTTTGCCGATCGTGAGGGCTTCGTTGTAGCAAGGGATGATGACGGCGATGGATTCAGAATTCACTCAATGCTCCTTATACTTTCAATCCTTGAAAGTATAGCCGTTTGGGCTTGGCATCCTAAGATGTGGGTTAGTTCTCCAGTTTTGTTGCGCGAATCGTTTGCATGGCCGTCGGGTCTATACTGTTCGTTTGTCAACGATTACGAGTAAAGGAGTTGCATCCGTGTCGGATCAGACAAAGCAACAAGAAATTCGCAGTCTGCCTGCGACGTTTGCTAAGAACGAATTTGAGAAGGATGCGTTTATCCTTCGTCAGCTGGTTACCAAGGATTTTAAGATCAAGTATCGCCGTAGCGTTCTGGGTGTCGCATGGTCGGTGCTCAATCCGTTGCTGATGATGATCGTCATGGCCATCGTGTTCTCGACGATTTTTGGCCAGGGCCGCAATGGCTCAATGACGCCCGAGATGTACCCGCTGTACTTGATCGTGGGTAACATTACCTTTGCCGTCATGTCCGAGTCTACGAACCAGGCCCTGACGTCTATCGTGGGCGCTGCCCCTCTGCTCAAGAAGGTTAAGGTGCACCGCTGGGTCTTCCCGGTGCAGAAGGTGCTCTTCTCGCTGGTCAACTTTGCCTTCTCGCTGGTCGCCGTCGCCATCGTCATGCTGTGGTTCCGTGTTATGCCTTCTTGGCACCTCATTCTGCTGCCGGTTTGCCTGCTGCTGCTTATGTGCTTCTGCATGGGCCTGGGCATGATGCTCTCTGCTCTTACGGTCTTTTTCCGCGACGTTATGCATCTATGGAGCGTCGTCATTACGGCGTGGACTTACATTACGCCCATCTTCTGGACGACTGACTATATTGCGCAAATGCCGCATCTCGTGCGTATCTTGATGTATGCGAACCCCATGTATAACTACCTGCAGTTTATGCGTGATATCTTCCTGTTCCAGACCACGCCCTCGCTTTTGACGTTTGGTATGTGCGTCGCTTGGGCGGTCCTTGCGCTTGTTATTGGCTACACCGTGTTCCATAAGTCCGAGCGCAAGTTCATCCTCTACATCTAAGGAGTGCTGTGATGACTGAATCTGTTGTTGATTACAGCGAGCAGCCTCTGGCTGTCGAGGTCGACGACGTCACCATGATCTTTAACATGGCGTCCGAGTCGCTGACCAACCTCAAGGAGTACTTCATTAAGCTTGCCAAGCACGAGCTGTTCTTTGAGGAGTTTAGGGCACTTAAGCACATCTCGTTCGATATTCATCGCGGCGAGGTCGTGGGTCTGGTCGGCACCAATGGTTCCGGTAAGTCTACTATGCTCAAGATTATCGCTGGCGTGCTTGAGCCTAGCGAGGGCAGCGTTAAGGTCCATGGCAACATCGCACCGCTGATTGAGCTCGGCGCCGGCTTTGATCCTGAGCTGACGGCCCGCGAGAACATCTATCTGAACGGCGCCCTGCTCGGCTATACCAAGGAGTTCATCGACGCCAACTTTGACGGCATTATCGAGTTCGCTGAGCTTCAGAACTTTGTCGACATGCCGCTCAAGAACTTCTCCTCGGGTATGGTGGCGCGTATTGCCTTTGCAATCGCGACGATTACCGAGCCAGATATTCTGATCGTTGACGAGACGCTGTCCGTCGGTGATGTGTTCTTCCAGCAGAAGTGCGAGGCCCGCATCCAGCACTTTATCCAGAGCGGCGACGTGACGGTTCTGTTCGTTTCGCACTCCATGGAGCAG
>DBEWII010000122.1:0-5015 GCA_048384935.1 Collinsella aerofaciens
GAGTAGGCTTTTTGCAGGAGGCCAAGCATGCCCCAAAACGCCACAGCTCTGACCTGCAGTTTTATAGATCATTTGTCGCGATGTGCTCGGCAAGTTCAAAAAAGTCTACTCACTTGCATCCGAAACGCACCAGATAGGCAAAAATAACCGCCGCAAGAAGTCCCCAGCCCCTTCGCGGCGGTCACACGCCTCTGGTTTTGCGACCGTTTTGCCCGCTTGTTACTCGCTGTAGCGGGTGGCGATGGCAGCTTGTACCATGCCGGCGCTCATGAGGTAGGTCACCAGGAAGTATCCACCGTATGCTGCCAGGAAGATTGCGCAGGTGAGGCCCACGGTGCCGCCGATGCTCATATTTCCGAAAATGCTCACCAGCTCGATGATCACCTTAAGTGCCACAAAGGAGTGCGCCAGGCCCACTGCCAGCGGGAACAGGAAGAATACCGCTTGCTGCGCCATCACCGAATGACGAATCTGGCGGTCCTCACAGCCGATCTGTGCCAGCACACGATAGCTGCGGCTGCCGTCGGCCACGTTGGAGAGTTGCTGGATCGACAGAATCGCCGCGCATGCAACGACCAATACAAAGCCGATGTAGATGGCTAGGTAGCTAATAAGACCGTTCATTTGCGCTGCTTGCGTGTACATCTCGGAGCGTGTGATAAAGATTCCCCACGACCCCGGCTCCTTGCCGTCAACGAGCAGATTGTCGAGCAGAGTGTGTTTAATGCTCTCGTCTGCCTCGGTCGTATCCATCCCCTGTTTGTAGTTAACGAGCAGGCTACTGGAATACGGCTGCAGATTAAGCTGGGACAACAGCTCGTCGGCAACGACGACGGTACCCGGATTGCTGCCCATCGCCGAGTTGGCGATGGCCGCCGTATCTTCGTCCGACTTATCGGTTGCGGGCTTGAGCGTATGCCCGCCCAAGGTAAGGGCATGGCCGCCAGCCATATACTTGGTGTACAGGTCGACCAGCTCGCCGCCCATATCACATGTGAGCAGATACTGGTCGTGACCGATGTGCACCGGCTCCTCGCCCATCATCTGACGCAGTTTGTTGTACTGGCTCGCCGGCGTCACAAACAGACCCATCGTATCGGCATTGCTACCCCCGAAGGCCTTGGGAAGCTTTTCGCCCATGATCTTGCACATCTCACTTGGGGTCACCGAAGGATCCGAACCGCCAAACGGGTAACTCAGATACGAATCGATCTGCACATGCTCACCGGCAACATCGGCGATATTGACCTTCTTGCCGGTCTCGTCGTTGTTGCCCGCCGACTTGCCCTTGCCGTGCCATGCAGGGTACAAATCGACCGTTGTATCGGCCAGCACCATGCGATCGGCCTCAGACGGATTGACATACCCTTTGTACCCTTTGTAGTAGTCGAGCGTATCGGGCGTGTAATAGACATACGTCTGAGACACATCAACAGGGTTATAGCGCTCCAGGTTTTCGTTCATCACGTTGGCAATTGACATACCGCACGTCACCGAGGTGATGGCCAAAAACAGGAGCATCGCGATGACGCCCATCGAAAAGCACACCGTGTTGACCTTGGCCGCAAGCTGGCGCACGGTAAACATGTTGAGGCCGCGCCAATACACGCCGCGCAGGCTCTGCAGCAGCTTGATGAGCATGCCCGAGAGTCCCCAGAACAGGGCAAAGGTGCCCACGGTAACCATAGCGGTCGTAATACCAAACTGGTTCATGGCCTCTTGCAGCTTGCTGTCCGTCGCGGTTAGCGGGAACCCATCACGTAGCAGACGGTAATAGGCCACGCCCACAAGCACCGCACCCACGGCAAAGATGGCAATCGCGATCCAGGGGTTGCGTGTCTTGATGCTCTCGTTGCGACGCTCGGCACCCATAAGCTCGATGAGTTTGGTACGACGCACGGCGCGAAGGTTCAGCAGTAGCGTGAGCACAAACATTACGAGCATGCAGGCAAGGGTCAGATTGAACGCATGCACCGAGAAAAAGAAGTGGAAATTGGCGATCTGTGTCTTAAAAAGCGAGGCCGTAAAGAACGTCATGAGCTGGGAGAGTCCCACACCCAGCACAATGCCGGCGACAAAGGCCACGACCGACACTATCACGGTCTCGAGCGCCATGATTGTGGCGACGCGCCCACGCCCCATGCCGAGCACCTGATACAGGCCAAACTCCTTCTTGCGGCGTTTCATGATGAAGTTATTGGCATACACCATCAAAAAGGCCATGACACCGGCCAAAAAGTACGTCAGGTCGCCGAGCATGCTGCCCATAACCTGCGCCAAGCCCTCTTCATCGATTCCGGCGATGTCGACCTGCATCGAGATGGTGTTAAAGGCGTAGAAGACCGTGACGCCCAGGGTGAGCGTCAAAAGGTAGACGAGGTAGTCGCGGCCGGCGCGGCGGACGTTGCCCCAAGCGAGTTTACAGAGCATCGGAGCCCTCACCGCCCATCATGGCAACGACCTCCATAATGCGGTCGAAGAACTCTCGGCGGTCGGTGTCGCCGCGGCGCAGCTCGGTGAAGATCTTGCCGTCGCGGATAAACAGCACACGGCTCGTGTAGCTGGCGGCAAAGCTATCGTGCGTGACCATGAGCACGGTAGCGCGTAGGCGGCGGTTAAGGGCCTCCAGGCTCTCGAGCAGCAGGCGAGCGCTCTTGGAATCGAGGGCGCCGGTGGGCTCGTCGGCCATGATCATGGTGGGGTCGGTGACGAGCGCGCGAGCCGCGGCAACGCGCTGCTGCTGGCCGCCGGACATCTGGTAGGGATACTTGTCGAGCACCTGACTGATGGACAGGCGCGCTGCCACATCCTGCACGCGGGTCGAGATCTCTGCCGAGTTTGTGCGGGCGATGGTGAGCGGCAGGGCGATGTTCTCGCGTGCCGTGAGCGTATCGAGCAGGTTGGAGTCCTGGAAGATAAAGCCGAGCTCCTCGCGGCGAAACTGCGAGAGCTTGGCCTGCTTCATGCGCGTCACGTCCTGCCCGTTGATGCGGATCGTGCCGCTCGTGGCGCTATCGATGGTCGACACGCAGTTGAGCAACGTCGACTTGCCCGAGCCCGAAGCGCCCATGATGCCAACAAATTCACCGCGGTTGACGGTAAAGCTGACGTCGTTGAGCGCACGGGTCACGTTGCCCAGCGCTCCATATACCTTTTCGAGATGCGCGACCTCCAGTACCGGGGTCGCCATGTGCGTGGTTTGCATACCGAGTCCTTTCTTGCGATTAGTCTACGGCATCTATAGTCGCAAGAAGACGAGTCGGCTACCATCGATATGGCTTACGCTTGCCTTACCGTTGTGTAAGGTACGCGTAGCTACCCTGCCACGTGTTGATGTTGAGAGAGGACTCCTGTTGAAGACTGTTCATGTTGCCGCTGGGATCATTCGCAAGGAAGGATCTGATGAGCTGCTTGCCGTGCAGCGCGGCTACGGCGACATGCAGGGACTTTGGGAGTTTCCCGGTGGCAAGCTCATGCGCGGCGAGTCGCCCGAGGACGCCGTACGCCGCGAGCTTATGGAAGAGTTGCAGGTCAAAGTCACCAATCTGCGCGATTTCTATACCGTTGAGTACGACTACCCCGATTTTCATCTCTCCATGGAGTGCTACTACTGCTCGCTGGCTAAAGAGTCTGGCGAGCCCCAGAAGCACGACCGCCAGCTCGATATCCGCTGGATTCCGCGCACCTCGCTTGCCACCGTTGAGTGGATGCCCGCCGACAAGGGACTCATTGATGCCCTAATTGAGTTGAAGGAAGACCGGCTTGAGGCCAACGGCGTTGCCAACGACGCCGAGGCCACCGCGACCGACGAGCCCGCCACCAAGCCCAAGCGCGCACCTAAGCGCCGTAGCAAAAAGCGCCCCAAACCAGGTCTGCTCGACGGCATCGACACCTCGGACCTTTCCGCCGACGAGCGTGAACTCGTGCGCCGTCGCGCCGCTATAAAAAAGTCCATGAAGGGCAACAAGCGTGCAAACACCAAGCCCGAGCTGCTCGTTCGCCAGCGCTTGCGCGCAGCGGGCCTTACGGGTTATCGCTTGGAATGGAAGGTTCCTGGCAAGCCCGACATCGCCTTTCCCGGCCGCAAGATCGCTATCTTCGTCAACGGCTGCTTTTGGCACCGCTGCCCCAAGTGCAACCCTAGCCAGCCCAAGCGCAACGTTGAGTTTTGGGAGGCAAAGTTCCGTCGCAACGTCGAGCGCGACCGCGCTGCCGTGGCAGCACTCACTCAAATGGGCTGGACACCCATAACCATCTGGGAATGCGAGCTCAAAAAAGACCGCATCGACGCCACGATGGAAAAGGTCATCGAGCAGGTGCGCGCCGCAGAGCCGCAGCGCTAGGAACGAGCCATCCACACGCCCCACACAGGCGAGCCACATCCGCGCCACAAACCTTAGAAAGCCCTTAAGCCCCCAACCTTTCAAGAGTGTTACTCGATACCTCTGACCCGCAGTTTCATCGTAACACCAAACCAGGTTAAGCCTTTCTTTAGCGCTTCTTTGCGACGTCCGCGGCATAATACTGCCAACGCACGGGACCTAGCAGCACACCCCGTGCGCTATCATTTGGTGGACATCGAGGAGGCCGCATAAGCATGCATTCTTCCAATGACGCAACACAGCAGCCATCCCTAAAACATGCAAACCTTTTCTCCTTCCCCCCGACACAGAGAAACGGCCTCCTCGACTCCCCCACCACAAAAGCCAAACGCTCTGCAGACCAACACCTCAACCTGCAGACATCCTTCGAAAAACTCCAAGCCTCACTAGACCAGGCATTCCCCAACCAAGCCCGGGCATACTAATCCCCCATCAGCAAAGAAGCCCTAACGCCCCATCCTTTCCGCCCCAACGCCACAAGGGCGATCGAGCAGGACGGCTTGGGCGGGTCCCCGTACTGAGTTTCCAAAATCATTCCGCAGCGCGAAGGCTTCTTATTATTTTCCGCCCTAACGCCACAAGGGCGACGACCTCGAGTAGATCAACCTGGGAGGGACGAGGGCTTAGTTCCCC
>DBEWII010000123.1:0-5603 GCA_048384935.1 Collinsella aerofaciens
GCCCGCCGTCGCGCCCAGGACGAGCGCCTGGCAGTCGCTGCCCAATGGAACAAACGCATCCAGATCGCGGAAGCGAAGGAGAAGAACATGGACATCCGCAATCTCGAGGGCTCAATCGTCGCCCTTGTCACGCCGTTTAAAAAGGACGGCAGCGTCGACTTTGAAGCACTCGAGCGCCTTATCGATTTCCACCTGCAAAATGGCACCGACGCCATCCTCACCCTGGGCACCACCGGAGAGAGTGCCACGATGACCGACGACGAGGACAACTCCGTTGTCGCCGCGGTGGTCAAGCAGGTTGCAGGCCGCGTCCCCGTTATTGCCGGCTCGGGCTCTAACTCCACGCAGACCATGCTCACCAAGTCGCTCACCTATCAGGGCCTGGGCGCCGACGGCCTGCTGCTCATTACCCCCTACTACAACAAGTCTAACGAAGAGGGCATCTACCAGCACTTTAAGACCGTCGCCGATGCCGTGGACATCCCCTGCATCTTGTACAACATCCCCGGCCGCTGTGGCTGCGGCATCAGCGAGCGCAACGTGGAGCGCTTGGCCGTGCACCCCAATATCATGGGTATCAAGGAGGCCTCGGGCAACGTCGCCTACGCGGCCAAAATCGCCCACCTGCTGTCTGATGACTTCCGCATGTACTCGGGCGAAGACGCACTCACCGTGCCGCTCATGAGCCTGGGTGCCTCGGGCACCATCAGTGTGTGGGCCGACGTTCAGCCGCAGCTCGTGCACGACATGTGCCGCGCCTATCTGGACGGCGACGTGGAGCGCGCCCGCGATATCCAGATTGCCGGTCAGCCGCTCATCAACGCCCTCTTTAGTGAGGTCAACCCCATCCCCGTCAAAGAGGCGCTCGCTCAGATGGGTATGATCGAGGCAAACTACCGTATGCCGCTGTGCCCCATGGCCAACGACACGCGCGCTGCACTTACCGATGCTTTGAAGGGAGCTGGTCTGCTTGATTAAGACCGTCATTATGGGAACGGGCCGCATGGGCTCGCTCATCCGCACTACCGCCGAGGGCGTTGTCGACGCCGCCGGTCAGCCCGTTTTCGACATCGTCGCCCAGATCGGTTTCGATCTGTCCGAACTCGAGAGTGCCCCGGCAGCCGACGTCATCATCGACTTCTCGAACGTCGTGACCTTTGACGCCGTCGTCGCTTATGTCAAGCGTACAGGCGCCGCGTTAGTCTCGGGCACCACGGGCTACACACCCGAGCAGATGGGCTGCCTGCGCGAGCTGGGTCAGAACGCCCGCGTCATGCACTCCGGCAATTACTCCATCGGCATCGCCGCCCTGCGTCATCTGGTAGCACAGGCCACACGCGAGCTGCCCGGCTTTGACTGCGAAATCGTCGAGACGCACCATAACCAAAAGGTTGATGCCCCCAGCGGCACCGCCAAGCTGCTGCTCGACGCCATAGTCGAGGCCGAGCCCGAGGCAGGCTACCACCCCGTCTACGGACGCGAGGGCATGTGCGGCGCGCGCGACCCCCAGGAAATCGGCATGCACTCGCTGCGCGGCGGCACCGTCGCCGGCGTGCACGAGGTGAGTTTCTTTGGCCAGGACGAGGAGATCACGCTCACTCACCGCGCCACGAGTCGTCAGATCTTTGTCAACGGCGCCTTGGCAGCCGCGCAAAAGCTCGTCACCCGCGAACCCGGCTTCTATACATTCGACCAGGTCATGTTTGCCTAACCAGGTATCAACCGGATCCACCCAAAGGAGAGACAGCATATGAGTAACGCAGCCGAGATGGATGCCCAAGAGATTATCAACTACATCGCCACCGCGCCCAAAAAGACGCCCGTCAAACTGTACGTGCGCGAAAAGCCGGGCATGAAGGTCCAGTGGGGCAATGCACACGTCTACGGCGGTCGTCGTGGCAAGACCGTCTTTGGTGACTGGGATGAGCTTAAGGCCATCCTGGACGCCAACGCCGATTCCATCGATTACTACGATGTGGAGAACGACTGCCGCAACTCCGCCGTGCCCATGCTCGACCTTAAGGGCATCAACGCCCGCATCGAGCCAGGCGCGATCATCCGCGACCGCGTCGAGATCGGCGACCGTGCCGTCATCATGATGGGCGCCATCATCAACATCGGCTCCGTTATCGGCGAGGGTTCCATGATCGATATGGGCGCCGTGCTGGGCGGCCGCGCCACCGTGGGCAAGAACTGCCATATCGGCGCCGGCACCGTGCTGGCAGGCGTTGTGGAGCCCGCCAGCGCCACGCCCGTCATCATCGAGGACGATGTCATGATCGGCGCAAACGCCGTGGTCCTGGAAGGCGTGCGCGTGGGCAAGGGCGCTGTTGTCGCCGCCGGCGCCGTGTGCGTCGAGGACGTCCCCGCCGGCGCCGTCGTGGCCGGTGTCCCCGCCCGCGTCATCAAGATGCGCGACGAGAAGACCGACAGCAAGACCGGTCTCGAGGAAGGCCTGCGCCAGCTGTAGGGTTACGCGGTTTTACCAAACCGCGTAACGGCTCGACGCTGCAAGCGCCCCTAGGCGGCAATCTGACGTTCAATCGTCGGTCGCGTACCGAAGTACGCTTCCCTCCTCTTTCACGTCACCTTGCTCGCCTAGGGGCGTTTTCGCTGACTTATGCTCAACCTGCGGGGCAATTCAGCCCTAAACAAAAAGGCCGAAGCTCCAAGGGGGCTTCGGCCTTCGCTTTCTCGCTGCAGGCGTAACGCAACTTATCGATTCTCGATGCTGCCGATGTTTTTGAGTTCGATGGAGATGAGGCCGTTGGGTTCGTTGACAAACTCGATGTACTCGGAGTTCGAACCCATCTCGGCCGGGAAGCTGATTTCGATACCCGTGTCGGTACGGATCTTATGATTGCGCACCGCCGCGCGCTCGACCTGTTTGCGCTCCACGGGAACGCGCTCGGGAACCTTCTCCTCGGTCAGTGCCGCGCGCACACTTTCCTTGATGCCCGGCTCGTCCTCAAAGACCTCATCGACGATATCCCAGGGCGGAAGCTCCTCGTCATCCTCAACCTTCTCGGCAACGGCAGCCTTAACCTTAGCGAGCGCTACGGCCGTATTGGCACCGTGCTCCTCGGCGACTTCCTCGACCACGCGCGTCACGGTGTCGATGACCTCCTTGCCCGACACGCCCGTATCGCACTGCAGCAGACCGTCGGGAATGAGCATGCGGTCTTCGCCGGCAATCTTGCGCTTCTTGTCCACATAGCCGATCTCCATGGTGCTCGCACGCACGATGGCATAGCTTGGCACCTTTTGGGAAGGATTCGGCAGGATAGCATAGTGGCGCGCGATGTCGTTGCGTACCTCGCCCTCCTCGCGGCCCACCTCGTGCATAAAGGCCTGCTTGGAGCCCAGCAGCATCACGGCAAACCAGCGGGCATCCTCATCGTCGTCAAAGTCGGCCACGAGCACATCGGTGGACTCGGCTTTTTCGGCCTTGGTAAGCTCGGAGGAAATGAACTCCGCAATCTGCTGCGACAGGTCTACGAACTCGCGCTCGCCAAAGAAATAGCCCTTGAGCTCGCCGCCAAACGCAGAGTTCTCGGCAAACGCGGCGCGTTTATTGTCGGCCGAGGTACGTGCGCGGCGCAGATGCGTGGTCACGAAGTTGCGCACGGTACGGCTCTCGATATCGAGCTCGCGCTGGCTCATAACGTTGACGGCAGAGTCAAAGTCCAGGATATGCAGAATCGCATGATTGATTTTCATATACGGCATTCCGTTCTAGATTGAATTGAGCACGAACCAGTATAGCGGTCGAGCCCGCCCCAGGCGCATCGAAGATTGGTGCATCGGGGACAGGTTGCTTTGCACCAATGGCTAGCGCAGGAGCTCGGACTGCCATACCTCGAGCTGTTCTGCCAGGCTCTTACCACTAGAAGGCACGCTGAACTCGGGACGTTTGGGCAGCAGCGCACACTTAAGAATTGCCACGATGGTCTGCGAGACAAAGCGTCGCGTATCCTTGTCAAACCCTTGCGCAGCCTGGAGCATCACGGGCAGGCTCTCGCGCAGATTCCCAGCGATATCCGCAAACCGCTCAGCACCCGTAGCCTCAAACACGGAGAACAACGCATCTACAAAACGCTCGCGCTCGCTAGGCGAAACTGCAAGCAGCATCTCGCGAATGGAGCCATCAACGTATCGAGCACCGGCGGACAGGCGCTCACAGTACACGAAGTCGCGACCATCAACCACCCAGCTAAAGGGATTGTGCTGCAGCAGGCTGAACTCGGTGCTCTCAACGATGGCATAGTCCTCCTGTGTCTCGAACATCATGCCAAAGATCGACGACCGAGGTAGCGTCTTGTCGATTCGACCGGAAAGATCGGCAAAGGCGTCGCCGTTCAGGAACTCCTCGACGAAACCCGGACCATCATGGGAATATGCCCGTTCGATTCGCTCACGGGCGACATCGGAGCACATTGCCGCACCGTACACCGCAAGGTTTCCACCCTTGGAATGACCTCCGCACAAAAGCGGACCGTCAATCGCATCCGCCGCCTCGTCCACATAACGTGCCGCGGATTCCTGGGCCGGCACAGGACACCGGAACGCCATGTTAAAGTCCTCTTTCCAACCCACAATCGTGCTGTCGGTCCCCCGGAAGGAAAGGTAACTAAACCCCGCCGGAAACCGGAACGCCATGGCTGCAAACTGCTCCGTCGCCACCACATCGCTCACAGCACGATAGCCGCAAACGTGCACGCCACGGTAGCGAGGACTTGCTGCCACGGCCTCCAACAAGGCCCTGCTCCCCTCCGGGTCCCACAAGTCGTCAATCATGTCCCGATAGCACTCGGCACGCAGCAGCTCGCGTACGTCTAGGCCCTGCCAGTTCGTCAGCTCCGCCATATCACCCGGCAAACGCAAATAGGACAACCACGCAAAGACCAGGCTATCCACCGCGCAGAACGGCCGCTCCTCAAACGGATCAAACGCCGTCTGGGCATAGGTCAAAAAATTAGGCGAATCCGACATGGCCCTCCCATCGACTATGGTGCATTGGGGTCAGGTTACTTTGCACCAAAAAGGCGCCCGGGCCGTGTGGACCCGGACGCCTTCATTGTAGCTTTTCGCTCTAGCGAGCTTGATTTAGCAGGAGAAGTCGACGCTGTCGATTATGTCCTTGAGGGCCTTGGCGGAGGCGGTAAGCTCATGCTGCTCGTCATCGTTCAGCGGCACGGGGACGCGGCAGACAACGCCGTCGCGGCCAACGACCGTCGGCATGGAGATGGCAAGATCGGACAGGCCATACTCGCCCACCATGAGCGAGGAGACGGGCAGAACGGTCTGCTCATCGCGCATGACGGCGGTGCAGATGCGCTTGACGGCCATGGCAACGCCATAGTAGGTGGCGTGCTTCTTCTCGATGATGGTGTAGGCGGAGTTCTTGACGTCCTCGGCGATGCGCTTCTCGGCAGCCTCATGCTCCAGATGACCGTGAAGCTCGCAGAAGGTGTTCAGCGGAACGCCGGCAACCTGAGCGCTGGACCAAGCGACAAACTCGGAATCGCCGTGCTCACCCATGACATAGGCCTGGACATCGCGCGGGTCGACCTCGACATGGGCACCAAGCATCTGCTGCAGAC
>DBEWII010000124.1:0-5870 GCA_048384935.1 Collinsella aerofaciens
AAGACGTGCCTGCGCGGCACGTCCGTTGGGACCGCAGCTCCGGGGTGATTTTCATCGGTCGCATGCACGGGTTCTCAGCGCTCCCCGCTCTCTGTGGCATGCGGACGGCCGACTACTCGTCCCCATCAACGCTTATGCGAAATATGTTAGCACGTTCCGCGCCGACGAAAAACCCTCAACACTGGTTTCATACGTAAGAAATTTCTCGTGGTCGTTAGCCTTCTCTAGGAGCAAAATACCTGAAAGCACTTTAACTAACGAAAGAAGGCTGCCATGCGCACAATCGGAATGAGCGACTACACCGTCGGCGAGGATTGCTTTACCGAGCTGCCCGCCGCACTGGCGGAGTACGGCGCGAAGAAAGTCGCCATCATTGGTGGCAAGCGAGCCCTAGCTGCGGCGCTGCCGGGCATCGAGGCGGCGCTTGAAGGTACCGACGTCGAGATTCTGGAGACGCGCGTCTACGGCACCAACAGTACGCGCGCCAATATCGCCAAGGTCGTGAACTCCCCCGCTTGCCAGCAGGCAGACGTGCTTATCGCCTGTGGCGGCGGCAAGGCACTCGACACCGTCAAGACAGCGGCAATCGAGCTCAAGAAGATTGTCTTTACGGTGCCGACGATTTGCTCTAACTGTTCCGCCGCGACCGCCATTGCCGTCGTCTACAACGACGATGGATCGCTCGAGGGCTATTCGTACCCCAACCGACCGGCGCACATCTTCATCAATCCCAAGATCATCGCCGAGGCTCCGGCGGAGTACTTCTGGGCCGGCGTGGGCGACGCCCTGTCCAAGCAGCCCGAAGTCGAGTACGCCACGAGCGCCGGCGACCTGGAGCACACCGCCGGCCTTGGCCTGGCTCTTGCCCACACCTGTTCCGAGCCGCTGTTTACCTACGGTGTTCAGGGTCTTGAGGACGTTCGTCAGAATCTGTCGAGCGAGGCCGTCAAGCAGATCGCGCTCGACATCGTGGTCAACACGGGCTATGTCTCGAACCTGACCAACCAGAACGATTACTACTACAACTCGAGCGTGGCGCACGCGTTCTACAACGCCACCTGCAGCATTCCGCGTGAGGGCACCTACCTGCACGGCGAAGTCGTAAGCCTGGGCGTGCTGGTGTTGTTCGCCTACACGGGCGACACCGAGAACCTTAAGCGCTATGCTGACTTCAACAAGCAGATGGGGCTGCCCGTAACGCTTGAGCAGGTCGGGCTTTCCGAGACCGATATCCCTGCCCTGTGCGAGCACGCGCACGCCACCAACGAGTGGAAGCAAGGCAACCCGGAGCCCTTCACCGACGAAAAATTCGCCGCCGCCATCAAGGCCGCCAACGCCTACGGCCACACGCTCTAGACCCAGGCCAAAACCACCACAAGGGAGCAACACCTTTGTGGTGGTTTTTTATTGCTCCAGCATGCTGGGGTCGAACTCGCTAGCCGGGGTCACGCGATAACCGTGGCGGAGCAGTAAATCAACGAAGACGCCGTTGCCCGCCGTAAGGGTGCCGCTGAATGTTCCGTCGTAGATGCGACCCGCGCCGCACGAGGGACTACGGTCCTGCAGGATGCACGCGGCGATCTCTTCCGGCCCGCCCGCCTGCTCGCACATATCGAGCGCTCGTTGGGCACCCAGGCGAAATTCGCGATCGACCGATATGCCCTCGCAGGTACGAACCTCTCCGTTCACAATCTCGGACGGCTTGCGCGGCGTGGGCAGGCCCCCAAAGACCTCAGGGCACACCAAGAGGACCTCGGTCCCTGTACGCTCGCAGGCCTCGACCAACTCGCGATGGTAGTTGTCGAGCCCGTTATACTTGCAGCTCTCGCCCATCAAGCAGGCGCTCACCACGATCTTCATTTCCATCCCTCTCAAGCAAAACGCCCCATTTGAGAAAGCTGCTCAAATGGGGCGTCGGCGTTTACTGGCTCGGCCGCGGCTTTACTGCTGCTTGGGCATCAGCGGATTCTCGCGCGTGAGGAGGTTCATGAACTCCTCGCCCGTGATGGTCTCCTTCTTATACAGATAACGAGCCAGCTCGTGGAGCTTAAACTTGTTCTCCTTCAGAATCTGCAAAGCGCGGTCGTGCGCATCCTCGATCAGCTTGGCGACAATCGCGTCCACGCGCTCGGCCGTACCGGGGGCGCAGGTGAGCGACGTGTCCTGATTGAGATACGCGTTCTGCACGGTACCGAGCGCCATCATGCCAAACTCGTCGGACATACCAAAGCGCGTCACCATATTACGGGCGAGCTTGGTGGCCTGCTCGATGTCGTTGGCGGCGCCGGTCGTCATCTCTCCAAAGATGAGCTCCTCGGCTGCGCGGCCACCGCAATAGACAGCGAGCTTGTCCAAGACCTCCTGGCGCGTCGTCAGGAAGCGCTCGTCCTCCTCGACCTGCATGGTATAACCAAGAGCACCGCTCGTGCGCGGCACGATGGTGATCTTCGTGACCGGCGCAGAGCCCTTCTGGCGAGCGGCAACGATGGCATGGCCGATCTCGTGATAAGAAACGACCTGCTTCTCGTGGTCGGACAGCACCGTGGACTTACGCTGTTGGCCGGCAATGACGACCTCCACCGACTCCTCGAAGTCGTCCTGGGTTGCACGCTTGCGACCCTCGCGAACGGCGCGCAGGGCGCCCTCGTTGATGATATTGGCCAGGTCGGCGCCCGAGGCACCGGGCGTGGCGCGGGCAATCGCGGTCAGGTCGATCGGCGGCTCGGTCTTCACGCTCTTGGCATGCAGCTCGAGGATGTTCTTGCGGCCGGTCAGATCGGGCAGCTCGACGGGGATGCGGCGGTCAAAACGACCGGGGCGCAGTAGAGCGGGATCGAGACTGTCGGGGCGGTTGGTTGCGGCAAGGACAACGATACCCTTATGGTTATCGAAGCCATCCATCTCGGTCAGCAACTGATTGAGCGTCTGCTCGCGCTCGTCGTTGCCGCTAAAGCCGCCGCCATCGCGCTTCTTACCGATGGTATCGATCTCATCGATAAAGACGATACACGGTGCCTTTTCCTTGGCCTGCTTAAACAGGTCACGAACCTTAGCAGCGCCGCGACCGACAAACATCTCAACGAACTCAGAGCCCGAAATGCTAAAGAACGGAACACCGGCCTCGCCGGCAACAGCCTTGGCAAGCAGGGTCTTACCGGTACCCGGAGGGCCAACAAGGAGAGCACCACGCGGCAGCTTGGCGCCGATCTCCTCGTAGCGCTGCGGCTTCTCCAGAAAGTCGACGACCTCCTTGAGAGACTCCTTGGCCTCTTCCTGACCGGCGACGTCCTTAAAGGTCACGCCCACGTCCTTGGAGGCGATCACGCGCGCGCCGGACTTACCCAGTCCGCCGCCGCCAAAACCGCCGCCGCCAAAGTTCATCGACGGGCCGTCATCGCCCGTAGCCTTCTTCATGCGGCGGTTGAGCCACCAACCGATGAGGAAGATAATCGCCATGGGAAGAATGAGTGTGAGCAGGTAGTAGGTCATCAAACCCGAGTTTTTATCGGGAACGACCGACTCCAGCGAAGCGCCAGACTCAAGCACGCGATCGGTAAAGCCCGCGTCATTCGGCACACCGGTCGTCTTGTAGGCGATGTTCTCGTCCTCGCCCTTCTTGGTGTAATAAATCGAGTAATCGTCCGTGTTGTACTCGACCTTGTCGACGCTCTTCTTATCGAGCGCTTTGACAAACGTCGAGTAATCGGTCTTCGTAATCTGCTGCGTGTGACCGATGTTGGGGAACAGAACGGTCGAGAGCACGAGGTAGACGACGAAGGCGATGAGCACGTAGAGAATCATATTCCGTCTACGTTTGTTGTCATCCATCTCCATCTGCTTGAACTCCATCTACTAGGGTTGATAATGCTTTCTAGAATACCAAACCCGGACGGCGATAAACCGACGCCGGGCACGAAAGGACAGAGATGGCATCACTGTAAGTCGGCAAGGTTCAAATCTATACAGGCGACGGCAAGGGCAAGACGACGGCTGCGCTGGGGCTCGCGCTGCGCGCGACGGGCTACGGGCTCGACGTTCTTAGGCTGCAGTTTGCCAAGAAACTGCACTGCGCCGAACACGATGCCGCGCCGCGCCTGGGGCTGCGCATCGTACAAGCTGACCGCGACACGCCCGAGGCTTGCGCCGCACAGATCATGGAGCTCGCATGCGAGCAGATATTACAGGTCGACGTTCTGATTTTGGACGAACTCGGCGAGGCCATGCGCCGCGGCTTCGTGACACGCGAGGATGTCGAAGCGCTGATCGCGATAAAGCCCGCCACCACGGAACTCGTGCTCACCGGCCGCGGGCTGCTGCCGTTGGCCGACCTCGCGGACTTAGTCACCGAAATACGTCCCATCAAACACTACTTCGACGAAGGCCTCCTAGCCCGCCAAGGCATCGAATACTAATTGATTCGTTTTCCGCCAACACCTACAGCTCATAAGGAAGTTGCGGTGGAATAGTACTTGTTTGACGGTCCGCAAGGGCTTTTCAGGAACTATTTCACCGCAACTTATCAGGGGAACCCGACGGATGAGCTAGGCGGTGGCGCGACCTAGCCAGTTGCCGCTGTGGTGGTAGATGGTGAACATCGTGGCCGTGATGAGCCAGGTTACGGGGTAAACCAGCAGCAGGTGCTCAAGCGACGGATCGAACGGCATAATCGCAAACACCCAAATCACCCTGAGCAC
This sequence comes from Collinsella aerofaciens, assembly GCA_048384935.1. Taxonomy (GTDB): domain Bacteria; phylum Actinomycetota; class Coriobacteriia; order Coriobacteriales; family Coriobacteriaceae; genus Collinsella; species Collinsella aerofaciens_CH. The sequence continues at coordinate 4,695 of DBEWII010000124.1, forward strand.
GACGGTGCCAAAAATCGTGAGCATCATGGGCTGCAAGCTCACGCCGGCACCACGAATGGAGCCCGACGCATTCTCGATAATCGAGAAAATCGCGTAGAACGGTGCGATAAAGTGAAGAATCGTCGTGGTGTACGCCGAAATCGAAGCATCATCGACAAACAGACGCGACAACGGACCCGAAAACACCAGCAGCACGGCAGACAGGCCACCAATGAGCATAAACGACAGCACGAGCGACGTATGGTAGCCCTTGCGCATGCGCTCGTAGTTGCGCGCGCCAAAGTTCTGTGCCGAGAACGTGGTGATCGACACGCCAAGCGCCTCGGTAACCATCCAGACAATGCCATCCAGGCGGCCCGAAAGACCCCAAGCCGTGGTGACATCGGCACCAAACGAGTTGACCGACACCTGAATCAAAACGTTGGAAATCGAATACGCAGCAGACTGAAAGCCAAGCGGCAGACCACACGAGATCATGCTCTTACAAATGCCAGGATCAATGCCGAGTTTGGACAGTGAAAGCCGCCACGCACCCGGTGCGCGCATCATACGAATCACGATCATCGTGGCATTGGAGCAAATGGTCAGCGCCACCGCGATGCCGCAGCCCAGAGCCTCCATATGAAGCACGGCAACGAAGATGACATCCAGCACCGCATTAACAAGGCAGCCGGAAGCGATGATCACAGCGGGCCCGCGCGTGTCGCCCACGGCGCGCAGCAATGCCGTTCCCATATTGAGCAGCAGCGCTGCAACCATGGCGGCAAAATAGCAACGGGCATAGGCCACGCCCTCGGCCAATAGTTCATGCGGCGTGTTCATAAGCACCAGCATGGGCTCAACGAACACTATGCCAAGAATCGAGAAAACGATACCGCCCACCAGCGCGAGCGTCATGGCCGTATGGACCGATCGGCTCAGGCGCTCGTCATCGTGCTGGCCAAAAAACTGGCCCGTAATGACCGCGCAGCCGGCACCGACGCCGACACAAAAGCCAATGCAGAGCTCCGTAAGCACCATCGTGGCCTGAATGCCACCCAGCGCGAGCTTGCCGCCAAACTGACCGACGATATAGGTACCGATAAGCGTGTATGCCTGCTGAAAAAACGAACTAAAGAAGATGGGAACGCACAGCGACAGCAGCTGCTGCCAAATGACACCCTGCGTTACATCGAT
>DBEWII010000125.1:0-28822 GCA_048384935.1 Collinsella aerofaciens
GACCCCATATCGTTGGGGCCAGGCCCGATTTTGCCTCTTGACAATGTCCTGCTCATATTAAAAGGAACGTCCCCAAGTGCCGGCACGAGATAAAGAAAGACAGTGCTGCGGGAAAACGATCCGCAGCACTGTCTTTCTTTATGCAAAGACGATTAGATTGTCCCTGTGAATCGCAGGCTTCTCGGCCAGGTTTGCGAGCAGTCGGTTGCTGGCAATCTGGTCCTGGCGGCGGCCGGCAGCAAGCTCCAACACGTCCGAATCGGCCTCGGCGATACCGCGCGCGACAACCATGCCGCTCGGGTCGCACACGTCGAGCACATCGCCCTCGACAAACTCGCCATTGACCCCACGAATACCCACCGCAAGCAGGGACGACCCGTGGCCGACCAGAGCTTTCGCGGCACCGTCATCAACCGTCACCGAGCCGTGGGCCTTGTCGCCCAGCGCGATCCACAGCTTGCGGGGCGCAATATCCAGGCGCTCAGCCGGCGGGTCGAACAGCGTGCCCACGCTCTCGCCGCGGGCCAGACGCACGAGCGCATCGGGCTCCTCGCCCGAGCAAATCACGCTCTGAATGCCAGCCGTCATCAAAATGCGGCTCGCGCGAATCTTGGTGATCATGCCGCCCGTACCCACCGAGGTCGAAGAATCGCCCGCCGAGGCAATGATCTTGGCATCGATCTTATGCACGACCGGAACAAACTCGGCCGTCGGGTCCTCGTGCGGATTGGCGGTGTAGAGGCCATCGATGTCGGACAGCGTCACGCACAGGTCGGCGGAAACCAGGCAGCTCACGAGCGCCGCCAGCGTGTCGTTGTCGCCGAACTTGATCTCATCGACGGTGACGGTGTCGTTCTCGTTGACGACCGGCACCACGCCCAGCTCCACCAGACGCAGCAGGGCGTCGCGCGCGTGCAGATAGGACGTGCGACGCGCCGTGTCGTGACGTGTGAGCAGTACGAGCGAGGTGAGCAGATCACGTGCATGGAACTCCTCGTCGTAGGCCGACGAGATGATGCACTGACCGGCCGAGGCGCAGGCCTGCAGGCTCGGCAGGTCACCGACCGGCTTGCGGTCGAAGCCCAGCACGGGATAGCCACAGGCAATGGCGCCCGAACTCACCACGACCAGACGCCAGCCGAGCTTGCGCAGGACAGCAGCCTGATCGGCCAGCCCGCCGATAAAGGCGCGGTTGACCTTGCCATCGGCGCCCACCACCGTGGACGAACCGATCTTAACCACCATCGTCTTATAAGAAGTCGTCATACGTCAAACCAATCGAATGCTGAGCAGGCGGGCGAACGGGTGAGCGAGAATATAATCCGCTTTCCTCCGTCGCATGCGGATCATTTTGCCCAGGGGAAAGCCGATGCCGCGGCCATGTTCTTGCGCACGAGCTCGTCGCGCACCCGGGCCAGGCCCTGTTCCATACCCACCACGTAGGTCTGCGGATACAGGAAGCGCTTAAAAGCCGCGTCCAGATGGTCGAGTGCCCAAGCACAGCGCTCGCGCGCATCCTCGATGCTCTCACGCGGAGCCACCGCACTGCCATCGCGCACGATCGGCACCAGCAGCTCGCGATACTCAAGCTCCGACACATCGGTCACCAGGGCGGCATCGTTCACGGCCACGAGGGTATTGCCGCGCACGGCGCCCTCCCCCGCCAGATGGTCCTCGTCATAGATCATGTCGCAGACCGGGCCGCCAAAGCCGTCGTAATAGCGGCGCACACGCTGCACGCCCGGAATTGTGCGCTTGTAGGGCTGCTCGGAGAGCTTCACCACCGGCGTCCACGGGTCCGTCTCGTTCGCCCGACGGGCGGAAAGCTTGTACACGCCGCCCAGTGCCGGCTGATCGTAGCAGGTCGCGAGCTTGGTGCCCACGCCAAAGCTGTCGATGGGTGCGCCCTGGTCGAGCAGCGACTGAATCGTGTACTCGTCCAGGTCGTTGGACACCGAGATCCCCACATAAGGCAGGCCCTCGGCATCGAAACGACCGCGGACATACTTGGAGAGCTTGGCCAGGTCGCCCGAGTCAATGCGAATAGCCGACAGGCGCTCACCCGCCGCCTCCATCTCCTTGGCAACCGTAATGGCATGCTCGCAGCCCTCGCGCACATCGTAGGTGTCGATGAGCAGCGTGCAATTCTTGGGGCTCGACTTGGCAAAGGCGCGGAAGGCCTCGAGCTCGGAGTCAAAGCTCATCACCCAGCTGTGCGCGTGGGTGCCAAAGACGGGGATGCCGTAACGGCGCCCGGCAAGCACGTTAGATGTGGACGAGCAGCCGGCAACATAGCTCGCACGGGCGACGGCCAGACCGCCATCGGGACCCTGGGCACGGCGCAGGCCAAACTCGGCGACGGGACGGCCATCCGCCGCCAATACCACGCGTGCCGTCTTGGTGGCGACGAGCGTCTGGAAGCCGACGATGTTGAGCAGCGCCGTCTCGAGCAGCTGGCACTCCAGAGCCGGACCGGTGACGCGCACCATGGGCTCGCGCGGAAAAACAAGCTCGCCCTCGGGCACGGCGTCAATGTTCACGTGAGCGCGGAAGTTGCGCAGGTAGTCGAGGAATGCGGGTTTAAACATCGCACCGCCGGCGGGAGCCTGAAGCGAGGCGAGGTACTCGATATCCTCGGGCGTAAAGCGCAGATTCTCGACGAGCTCGGGGAGCTCGGCGGTGCCGCACATGACGGCGTACGCGCTGCCAAACGGATGGTCACGGTAAAACGCCGTAAAACAGCCTTGCTCATTGGCTTTGCCGCTCTCCCACAGGCCCTGGGCCATAGTGAGCTCGTACAGATCGGTGAGCATTGCGATGTCGGTGGGATGCGAGATGTCGGTCAAAGCCATGGGGCGACCTTTCGAATATGTTGTACAGAGGTTGAGGGTTGGGCGGGGCGGAATACGCGAGCGGGGCGCCGGGTGCGGCTCGGTTAGTGCAGCCCCATGCTGCCCGTGATCGTGTAGCCCATAAAGACGATAAACCCAATCAGGGCGAGCGCGATGATGAGCTTTTGAGCCGGCGGCATGCCGGGGATATCGTCCTCGTCCACAGGCTCTTTAGAGGTGACCATGCGCTGGGCAAACGTCATCTCGTCACGGCTCGGTTTGGAATCGACGGGCTTGGGACAAGCGGCTTTTTTAGGCTGAGGTTTGGGCACGGCGGCCGCCGACTCGGATGCGGCCTTGGCAGCGGCCTCATCGGCCTTCGCACGCTCGGCGCGCAGGACGGCCAGCTCCTCACGCTCGCGACGAGCCTTTTCCTGCTCCTCGCGGCGGACCTTCTCGGCGCGGAGCTCTTCCAACTCGGCGCGCTCCTCGTCAGACAATGGTTGGGACTCAAGCTCGGCCATAGTTCAGCCCTTTCTTTTAAAAAAAGCCGCCGACACAATGTCAGCGGCTTATCAAATCCAAGGGTGGAGACGAAGGGAGTCGAACCCTCGGCCTCTGCCATGCGACGGCAGCGCTCTCCCAACTGAGCTACGTCCCCAGGACAAGTTGATATTTTACCTACGGCTCGCCAACTGTCAACGCCCATTACCCAGTCTTTTTGGGACGGGGCTATTTTGACTACTTTTCGAGCAGGCAATCCTCTCGATGTTTTTTTAATCCCCGTCCCAGAAAAATCATCGGCGAACGCACTACTTTGCGCTGGTGAGGACGCCGGTGGTGTCGAAGGCCGGGGTGAAGCTCTCGTCTACCGCACCGCCCTCTTGCCAGAACATCGTCGTAAAGCCCAGGTCGTCGGCATGGTCGAGCACCCGCTCGTACTCCTCGCGCGTCACGGCACGCGCCAGGTCGCCGCCCTGCTCGCGCATGAGCGCATTGGGCGTGTACTGGTTCATGACCGAGATCGGCACATCGCCCACCGTCTGCCACACCAGGTCAAGTACGCGACACGAATCGTCCGCATGCCCCGGCAGCACCAGGTGACGCACGATCATGCCGCGCTTCATGAGCCCGTCATCGTCCACCAGCTCTCCCCCGCGGCGCTCAATCTCGCGCGCCATTTGCGCCAGGCCCGACACGGCCACACGCGGGTAGTCCTTAATGTGGGAGAGCGACTGTGCAAGCCCCGCATCGGCATATTTAAAGTCGGTAAGCCACACGTCGACCAGATCGCCGAGCGCCGCCACGGCACTCGCGCGCTCATAACCGCTCGTGTTGTAGACGATCGGGATGACCAGTCCGCGTACCCGTGCCGCGGCAATCGAAGCCGGCAGCAGGTGCGCGTAGTGTGTCGCCGTCACCAGGTTAATGTTGTTCGCACCCTGGTCCTGCAGCTCCAACATAATCTCGACCAGGCGCTCGGGCGAAATCTCAAGCCCAAAATTGCCCGTCGAGATCTCGTGGTTCTGGCAATAGACACATTTGAGCGAGCAGCCGCTAAAGAAGATCGTGCCCGAACCGGCCTCGCCCGAGATAGGCGGCTCCTCCCACATATGAAGCGCCGCGCGGGCCACCTTGAGCGTGTCGTTAGCACCACACACGCCGCGCGCACCCTCATCGCGCGCCGCACCGCAACGGCGCGGACACAAATGGCAGGCGGGCGAAAAAAGTTCGGTCAACGACGTCGGCATAAAGACATGCTCCAAAAACAACGATTCGGCAGCTCAAACGCAAAAGGACCGACCGCACGGACGGCTCGAGCCCAAGGCGCCGTAATCGTCCGACACGATTTTTGTAATGTCAAGACTGGAATCCACAAAGTGCCGCTTTATGATGTAGGTATTCCGCCCCCCGCGGAGCAACTGGGTGAACCGTCGCGTTTATTTAGGGAGCCCACACAGTCGTACCTAGTACAGGTATCCTTCGTTGTTAAGGACGCTGGAACAGTCGATGAGGGCACCCACCTGTTTTAGGTGGGTTCATTTTCGTAACGTGGGGGGTGGTTTTCTTTTGCCGAAACTCGCCATTACAAATCCCGCCCAGATCCCCAAAAGGCACCAGGCAGAACCCCATCATCACTCGAATATCTGGTAAGCACGTGATTATCGCCCCGTGTAATTCCTCACACCCCCCTTGGTCGAGTATCATGGGTCAGCTATACCCTTTGCGGCATGGCATCCTTTGACCTTTTCCTTCGACGCTTGGCGGTTTATCGATTCATGGTTTCCTCCACGAGCTTCATACCGTACCTGTGCGTGGCGGTCGCGGCTTTTATCACGACCTTCCTTGCGGTGCCCCTGGTCAAGCGCCTAGCAATCAAGCTCGACGCCGTCGACTATCCTTCCAAGCGCCGCATCAACACTAAACCCATCCCGCGCATGGGTGGCACAGCGGTCTTTTTGGGCCTCGTCGTCGCCTGCACCGTGCAGATCCTAGGCACCTGGTACCTGGGCTGGCCGCCCGTTTTGGTGCCCCACCCCCGTCTGCACATCAGCTACCCCATACTTGCGCTTTCTTTTACCGTCATCTTTGCGACCGGCGCGATTGACGACGTCTTTCAGCTCAAGCCCAAGCAAAAGCTGGCCGGCCAGGTCCTCGCCGCGCTCATCGCCTGCGTGGGCGGCCTAAAAATCGGCGTCATCGTCAACCCGTTTGCCCCCGGCGAGATCATGCTCGGCTGGCTCGCTTACCCCATCACCGTGGTCTACCTGGTGGCGTTCACCAACATTATCAACCTCATCGACGGCCTTGACGGCCTGGCGACGGGTATCTGTGGCATCGCATCGTTCACGATGTTCTCGATGGCCGTTCTCTCGGGCCGCATCGATGCCGCCGCGCTCTCCATCGCGTTGTTTGGCGCCTGCTTGGCCTTTTTGCGCTACAACTTCAACCCCGCGAGTATCTTCTTGGGCGACTCGGGTTCGCTGCTGCTGGGCTTTGCGCTCGGCTCCATATCGCTGCTCAACGTGAGCCGCACCGCCGCGCTCACATCGCTCATCATCCCGCTCATCGTGGCCGGCGTGCCCATCATCGACACGTTTAGCGCCATCGTGCGCCGCAAGCGCGCCCACATTAGCATTGGGCAGGCCGACAAGGGCCACATCCACCACCGACTCATTCAAGAGGGCTACAACCAAAAGCAGGCCGTGCTGCTCATCTACGCCTGGTGCATCATGCTTTCGGCCAGCGCCGCCGCCATCAATCAGGTCGAGGTTCCCATGCGCGTGCTCATCTTTACCGTGCTCGCCATTGGCTCGGCGGCCTTCGCCAAGCACCTGCACCTGTTTGAGCCCGTGCTGCGCCACCATTACAACAAGCGCACGCACGAAGACGAGCTGGTAACCCCCGACGACCCCGCCTTTAAGCAGGAGGAGCAGGCAGCCGAGGAACGTAAGGAAGAGCGCCACCACAAGCTCTAGGGTAAGCTGCCGAGGACGCGCCCCGGCGTCGTTGGCCAAGTGCAGCCCGCGCCTGGGAACGTCGCGCGAGCCGCCCCTCTCCCGCCCCTCGCTTACTTACGCCCCGACCATCCAATAAACGCGTTATCATCTTGACCCATGAACATACGTTAGGAGCAATCATGCCAAACGAGAACAGCTACGAAGTCGCGCTGCAAAAGAGCAACGCCATTCGCGAGGGCCTTGCCAAGACGCCCGAGAAGTTCACCATGCTTACCGGCGATCGCCCCACCGGCCGTCTGCACCTGGGCCACTACTTTGGCACCCTCAAGGGCCGCGTTGAGCTGCAGAACATGGGCGCCAAGACCAACGTGCTCATCGCCGACTACCAGGTCATCACCGACCGCGACACCACCGAGCACATCCAGGACAACGTGTACAACATGGTCATGGACTACCTTGCCTGCGGTATCGACCCCGACAAGACCATGATCTATGCGCACTCCGCCGTGCCCGCCGCCAACCAGCTCATGCTGCCGCTCCTGTCGCTGGTGTCCGAGGCCGAGCTGGCGCGCAACCCCACGGTTAAGGCCGAGATGGAGGCCTCGGGCCATGAGCTTACCGGCCTTCTGCTCACCTACCCGGTGCACCAGGCCTGCGACATCCTGTTCTGCAAGGGCAACGTGGTGCCGGTCGGTCGCGACCAGCTGCCGCACATCGAGCTCACCCGCACCATCGCCCGCCGCTTTAACAACCGCTACGGCAAGGTGTTCCCCGAGGTCGACGCGCTGCTGTCCGAGACCCCGCTGCTGCCCGGCCTGGACGGCCGCAAGATGAGCAAGAGCTACGGCAACGCCATCAACATTTCGATGACCGCCGAGGAGACGGCCAAGCGCATCAAGAAGAGTCAGACCGACTCCGAGCGCATGATCACGTTCGATCCCGAGAACCGCCCCGGCGTGTCCGGCCTGCTTTCGACGGCCGCCATCTGCACCGGCCGCTCCGAGGTCGAGATTGCCGAGGAGATTGGCATGGGCGGCTCCGGCCAGCTCAAGAAGTACGTGACCGAGGCCGTCAACGAGTACTTCGCACCGATCCGCGAGCGTCGCCAGCGCTATGAGAACGATCTGGACTATGTGAAGGACGTACTGCACGAGGGCAACCGCCGTGCCAACGAGATCGCCGAGCAGACCCTGGCCGAGGTTCGGGACGCCATGGGTATGGTGTACTAGACCGATTTGCTGACTTGAGCTTTCGATTGCTATAAGGCGGGCGCTACGGCGTCCGCCTTTTTTGGTGCCCGACCAACCGGCTCGGCTCCGCCCACTGCACTCCCCCGATAAACGGGAACGGGCCCGCCGGCAGTCAGTTGCCAGCGGGCCCGTTCCCGAAGTACACCGTTGAATCGCACAGAGGGGAGGAATGCGAATCAAACTCAACAGGGCAGGCTTTTTCATCGCCTATTGCCTGCTCCGTTGCTGAATACAATATAGTTCACCGTGGTTTACTTTCTGATGGCAAAGTACGCCCCCACACCTTCTCCATAAGTTAGCCCCGGTAAACCTACCAATTGGGGACAGGTTTATTTTGGTAGGTTTTATCTGGGGAAATGTCAACGATAACGGCGTTCCACCATGATGGGAGCAGACACCTTTGTGGTGGTTTTGGACACGGCAGAACTGTTAGAGTCCGGCAGGCCAGCGACAGGCGCCCAGATCGACGTGCATGGGATCGGTAAACGTCACGCCCTCCCCCAGTAAGAGCTCACGCTGAGCATCGGGACCGCCAAAGGCAAAGCCCTCACAGATACGGCCGTCGGCAAACACCACGCGATGACAGGGAATTTGGCCAGGACGTGGGTTGCTATGCAGCGCATAGCCCACATAGCGCGCGCTCCGCGGACGACCGGCGAGCAGCGCCACCTGACCGTACGTGGCGACCATCCCCTCGGGAATCTGCTCGACCACCTCGTACACCCGCTCAAAAAAGCCCTCAGATGCCATCGCCTACCCCTTTCCGCCCGCAACAGCATAAAGCAAATGATCCCTCGGGGACGGCAGGGTAGCAGATCATTTGAGGCCTCCGTGCGGCCGATGGTCCACAACCCCGCCGTCGCCGAGGAATCGCATGGCATGGCAGGCAGTGTTTGCCCAGATAAAACCTGCCAAAATAAACCTGTCCCTTTTTGGCAGGTAAGTTAGTTAGCGGGACGGAAGAAGGCTACGGCTACGGCGCCGGGGCCTACGTGGGTGCCGATGGTGGCGCCAATGGTGTGAACGGGCAGTTCGCCCTCGGTGTGACCAGCCCACAGTGCCGTGCTGTCCTCGATATACTTCTTGAGCACCGCATCCGAAAGACCCGTATAGCCGAGCGCCAGCGGCATGGAAAAGTCGATGCCGCCCGCCTTTTCAACCTTTTGGTTCAGCAGGTTGCGGCCGTTCTTGGAACCGCGCGCCTTACCCAGTTGCACGATAAGGCCGTCCTCGACAGCCACCACGGGCTTTACGTTGAGCAGCGTGCCCACGGCGCCGGCCGCAGCAGATAGACGACCGCCGCGAACCAGGTACTCCAGCGTCTCGAGCAGGCCGATGACGACCACGCGGTCACGGACGGCCTCGACGGCCGCCGCGATCTGGGCCGCACTACGGCCCTCGTCCAACAGGCGCAGGGCATACTCGACCAGGACACGCTCACCCAGAGTGACGTTGTTGCTATCCACCACGTACACGTCGCCGCCCGGCGCCTCGGCAAGTGCGGTACGGGCACTCTGATTGGTGCCCGAAAGCTTAGCGCCCACGGTAATAATCACAGCCTCATCGCCGGCCTCACGCGCCTCGGCAATAGCCTGCGAAAACGCGTACGGGTTGACCTGGCCGGTCTTGGGCAGCTCATCGCGCTCCACGAGCATCTCGTAAAAGCGCTGGTGATCGATGTCGACGCCATCCATGTACACATCGGTGCCAAAGGTGACGGACAGCGGCAGAACACGCAGAGCGGGGTGCTCAGCCGGCGACATATCGCTCGCGGAATCGGTAATAATACGAATGGACATAGCGAATCCTTTCTTTCGCGGACCTCTCGCGGGGAATTTTGACAGCAATGCCCCGGCACGGCATACGCACTCAAACGGGACTATGCAGTTGTTAATTGGAAGCAAATGCCTTGGCGGCCTTAGATCTCGCGCAGGGTGTTGAGAATCGTGCGCAGCGACGCATACATCTGCTCGCGCTGTTCCACACCCATAGCCTTACCGGTGGTATCGAGCACCTCGCGAATGATGCGGTCCGCCTCGCTCATGCTCTCGCCGCCCAGAGCGGTCAGGCGCACCGGAGCACGATACTTAACGGCGGCATCGCCCGAATCATCGACCTCGACGTAGCCACCCTCCTCCAGATGCGCCAGCGTACGCGAGACGGCGGCGCGGGTCACGCCTGCCATGCGAGCCAGGTCGGCGCCAGTCAGGCCGTCCTTGCTGCGCTCAAGATAGTACAGGCACATAACGTCGGAGCCCTTGAGACCCAGCCTTGCGCCCTCAGACGTCTTAATGCGCTGGATCTCCTTGTAGAGTCCGCTGATCAGTCCGACAAAGTCCTCGAAACGTGTCTCGTCGCTCTGCTGCATGGGAGACGACCGCCTTTCGCTTGCATAATGCTAACGGGTAAACATCTTAGCCGCATAAGGCGACACCCGTACCCAAATACCCCATTTGTTAACCCATCAACATAAAAACCACCACAAAGGGGACAGGCACCTTTGTGGTGGTTTGGGGCATCAATAGGTTCTAGGCGCCGCTACAGCTCCACGCAAGGATTGTCGCGGGCCACAAGCGTCTTAATGACAACCGTCGCTCCCAGATAGCGCTCAAGCAGCTCGGCTAAGCGATCAATCGCAGCCTGGCAATCCCCCATCCGCTCGGGCTCCACGCACTCAATCGCCAGGAACGCATCGGCCGAATCATCGGACAGCGCCGTTCGAACGCCGTCGCGCCAGTTCCAGCAGCGGCACACGGCGCCCGCATCATCGATGTAGGCGAGCTCGCCGGGCAGCGTCGGATCGTCCGCCTCCTCGCCAAGCGGCAAGAACGCATCGCCACCGTCGGTCACCTTCAGGCGAAGGTCTCCCTCGATCGCATGCAGATCCTCGCCTCCCACGGGCAGCGCGTAGGTCAACGACACCGTGTTGTAAATATCCACCGCGGGCGTAATGTGGCCCACCGGCTTTCCTTTGAGCACGCGTTTGAGCAAGTTCTCGATCGAGCAGCGCGCCCTTTTTGGTCTTGAACAGACGATAGGCCTCGCGCCATGCCTTGACCGGTGCGTTCTCGCTGATAGTATCGCTGGTCAGATGACGCTCCGCATCGATATTGGCGCGGTCGAGCAACGCCGCAATCGCATCCACGTCCTCTTGAGGAATCTGAGCCGTGGGCTTCATGCCCTCCACGACCACAACACCGACCGCTGCCTGCGGAAACAGCTCCCAGAATGAATCCTCGGCAATAAAGCTCTTCATACGCTCTCCCTTCATTGTGCGCGCCAACGCGAGCGCCTAAACAAAAAGCGCCCTTACAACGACCACCTTCAAAGTCCTACGGTGCCGTCACAAGAGCGCTTGCGCTGTCCCCATCCGGAGAAGGGGACGATATGTCAGGCGTATTGTAACCCGAGTCATCCGCGCGAGCAAAACGACCACAAAGGTGTACAGCCCCCTTATGGTGGTTGTAGGTCTGAGGCGACGCTAGTGGCGGAGCCCCAGCAAGCCGCGACCGCGATGACGAGCGTCGGCGTGCACCTGAGCGTGCGGACCGGCGGCCTTAACGGATTCGGGCAGGTGCGAGTACTTCTTCTCGAAGTTCTCCTCGAACATCACGGCCAAGTTATGCGCGGCCTCGTCGTAGCGCGCGGTGCTCTGCCAGTATTGGCGCGGCATCAGGATGCCATCGGGCACGCCGTGGCACGTCGTGGGAATGTCAACGTTAAAGATGTCGTCGTGCACGAACTCGCTGTCCTCGATGGTACCGTCGAGGGCGCGAGCGACCAGGGCGCGCGTGTAGGCCAGCTCGATGCGATGGCCCACGCCATAACCGCCGCCAATCCAACCGGTGTTGACCAGGTAGACGCGCGTGCGGCCGTCGGCGATGCGCTCGCCGAGCATCTTAGCGTAGACCATGGGGTCGAGCGGCATAAACGGCTCGCCGAACAGCGAAGAGAACGTGGGCGTGGGCTCGATGACGCCGACTTCGGTGCCGGGAATCTTAGCCGTAAAGCCCGTCACAAAGTGGTACATGGCGGCGTCGGCCGTCAGGCGCGAGATGGGCGGCAGCACACCAAAAGCGTCGCAAGTCAGGAACAGCACGACACTCGGAGTGGTGCCCATGCCCTTAGTCCACGCGTTAGGAATGTGCTCCACGGGATAGGCCACGCGCGTGTTGTGCGTGATCGAGATGTCATCGTAGTTGGGCTTGCGGTTCTCGTCGAGCACCACGTTTTCGCAGATCGCGCCAAAGCGGACAGCGTTGAAGATCTCGGGCTCGTGGAAGGCGTCCAGGCCCTCGCATTTGGCGTAGCAGCCACCCTCGATGTTGAAGATGCCCATGTCGGACCAACCGTGCTCGTCGTCGCCGATCAGCAGGCGCGTGGGATTGGCCGAAAGCGTGGTCTTGCCGGTGCCGGACAGGCCAAAGAACACGGCGGTCTCGTGCGTGACGGGATCCATGCTGGCCGAGCAATGCATGGGCAGCACGTCGTCCTCGACAGGCAGCAGGTAGTTCATGACACTGAAGATGGACTTTTTGATTTCGCCGGAGTAGCCGGTACCCGCGACCAAAATCACGCGCTCCTGGAAGTTGATGACCACGGCGGCGCTGGAGTTGAGGCCCTTGATGGCAGGGTCGCACTGGTAGCCGGGTGCCGCGAGCACGCAGAAGTCGGGCTCGCCGGTGCGCGCGATTTCACGGGCGAGCGGACGGGCGAGCATTTGCTTAATGAAGAGTGCCTGGCTGGCACGCTCGCAGGCAACAAGCAGGCGACGCGTGTGGTTGCGGTCGGCGCCCGCCATGCCGCGCGTGACGAACACGTCGCGCTCGTTGAGATAGTCGACGATGCCGGCCTTGATGGCCTCATAGCTCTCGACGGACAGCGGGCGGTTGACCGCACCCCAGGCGATCTTGTCGTGAACATCGGGGGTGTCAACGATAAAACGATCGTTGGGCGAACGACCAGTGCGCTCCCCCGTCTCGATCACCAGCGCGCCGTTGGATGCCATGCGGCCTTCTTCGCGGCGGATGGCGTGCTCGACGAGCTCCGCGGCGGGTAGATCGACCAGCAGACGGGGTTGATTCTCGGCGGGATCTTCAACGAGTGTAATACCAAAGTTGGACAAAACTTCTGCAGGGGTAACACCAGGCATGGGGCCTCCTTTAAAAACGCGACACATGGACGCGGCGCGCACTTTACTCACGTAAAGCCCGTTGTACCCGATATGCAAAAACGTTTTTGCGGCAAGGACGGCAAGCCCGCCCAACGGTCAAAAATCGCAGGCAAGCGGCCTAGTCATTGGGGACGTTTTTAAACAACTAGTCATTGGGGACACTCTTGAACAGGCAACATTCAAGGAATGTCCCCGGATGCCGGCACTTAGGGACGTTCCCAAAGTGCCGGCACATAAGGAACGTCCCTAAGTGCCGACTACCGAATGGCGCCGCCGAAATTATCGAACAACCTGTTCAAAAACACGAGCGAACACCGCGGTGTCTATACTAGAGCGCAGCAATAGAAAGGACCCCGCTTTGAGCATCACGCCCCTCGATAGCATTCGCCGCGCCATCGCCCGCCGCAATGGCGTCGCCGACCCCGCCGTATCGAGCGGGGCGCACGGGCAGGGCGGACGCATCGAGAACGGCCTGTTCCCCACATCGCACACCGCCGAGGAGCTCGCACGAATCCAGGAGCTGAGTCAGCGCAACGCCGGCGGACCCGATAGCAGCCAAGCCACACGTCGCCGGCGCGAACGCGATCGGGAGCCCGGCCCCATCCGCCGCATGGTCAACGCTTGGTGGAACCGCCTGCTCGGCGCCGTCTACGGCGGCGGCTTCTCCACGCAAGAAGCCGAGTACGAAGATCACGCCACCCGTCGCGACTACCTTTGGAATACCCTGGGCACCGCCGTATGGGGCATGGCGTTTCCGCTGCTCACCATTGTATCGACGCAGCTCGTAGGCGCCGAGGAAGCCGGCAAGTTCTCCATCGCCTTTGTCACCGGCACGCTCATCATGATTGCGTGCAACTACGGCGTGCGCAATTTTCAGGTCTCGGACATCGACGAAAAGACGTCCTTTGCCTCCTACCAACTCAACCGTTGGCTCTGCGGAGCCCTAGCCCTGGGCTGCGGCCTGCTCTACAGCAGCGCCCGCGGCTATGACGCGCATATGGCGACGATCGGCCTGGGCGTCTACCTGTATAAGGTCATCGACGGCGTCGCCGACGTGTACGAGGGCCGCCTGCAGCAGGCCGACAAGCTCTATTTGGCTGGCATGAGCCAAACGCTGCGTTCCGGCGGCGTCACCGCGGTCTTCAGCGTGGCGCTGTTCCTCACACGCAGCATGCCCATCGCGGCCATGGCCATGGGTGTCACCGCGATCGTCTCGCTCGTGCTGGTCACCGCACCGCTCGCCCTGCTCGAGACCGAAAAATCGCGCCGCGTGAGCCTGCGCGAGGTCGGCCACCTGTTTGTCCAGTGCGCTCCACTCTTTGGTGCACTGTTCTTGTTCAACCTTATCGAGAGCATGCCCAAGTTTGTGATGGAAGGCACGCTGGCATACAAATATCAGCTGTACTTTAATGCCCTGTTCTTTCCGGCGCAGGCTATTTTGCTGAGCATTGGATTTATCTATAAACCGCAGCTCCTGCGCTTGTCGAGCATTTGGGCTAATCCTCGCAAGCGTCGTCGCTTTGACCTGATTATTGTTGCCGTTATGGCGTTGATCGTGGTCATCACCGGCGTGTGCGCCGCATTTATGGCAGGCCCCGGCATCCCCCTCATGAGCTTTATGTACGGCCTCAGCTTTGAGCGCTACCGTACGCTGGCGTTGCTGATGGTCGTCGCCGGCGGCGTCACCGCGGCCATCGACTTTATCTACGCCATCATCACGGTGCTACGCCACGCTGGAGACGTCACCAAGATCTACCTGATCTGCTTCGCCGTAAGCGTGGTGCTGCCGGTGATCCTGATTAAGCTGCTGGGTCTGATGGGCGCTGTGGCGAGCTACCTAGCCATCATGGCCCTACTCCTGGTGCTGCTGATAATCGAGTACCGCCGCATCCGCCAACGCATAGAGAGGGACCGGAATCCGTACGGCGCCTAATTAGCTGCCCGGTCACCGGAATTTGCGATGGAATCACCCCGTCTGGGGTCTCGTTGCGGACAATATTCATCACGCAAAACTAAGTGAGTAGACTTTTACCGAATCCCCGACCACACCAACAGAGCACAAGTCTGTGACCTGCGGTTTTATTGAGGCAAATATGTTGGGTGCTCGGCATTTCCAAAAAAGTCTACTCACTTAGCCGGCGGGCAGCCAAATGATTATTTAATCCCCGTCCCAGAGAAATCAATTAGCGGGCAGAAGGGCAAAAGTAGTCAAATAAGCCCCGTCCCAAATTAGCTACCCCTTGCACCGATTATTCGCCCGGGTTGATGTTCGCGTAGAACTCCGCCCCGTCGTCCAGGCGCAGGATGCCCACGCGACCGAACTCCGAACCGGTGGCGGCTGCGCAGTCGATATCGATACGATCGGGCACACCGGCGGTGTCCTCGCCGCCCAAGTGCACGATCTGTCCGCGTCCCGATTCCTCATCGAGCCCCGCCAGACCACCGACCTCGCAATAGCGCCCAAGCGATACCGTGGGCGTGTGGCCGCTCACCACGACCGGGCCCTTGCCCTCGGCAGAAAGCAGCCCGGTCGGCACATCCCAATAGCCGTGACGAATCCAGAGCAGGTCATCGGACGACTGCACCGCGAGCATCTGCTGCAGCAGCTCGCGATCGGCACCCACCGCTCCGACGCCATCGGCACAATCGACACCATGCTCAAGCAAAAACGCGCGCGCCGCCTTCATCTCGATTCCAGCATGTACCAGCAGATACGGGCGCTCCTCGGTCTCGACCACCGCGTACAGAGGCAGCGCGGCCATCCATCGCACGAGCTCCTCGTATGCCTCAAATTCCATGTCGTTGAGCTGCTCGCGCGTCGTCCAGCCACCGTTGATATCCCAGGTCTCGGCATCGAGCGGATCCTGACCAATGATGGCATCGAGCATGATCTGCTCGTGATTACCCTTGAGCACGTGGGCGTTGGGCAGCGAGCGCACGAGCTTAATAACGCCGACCGGATCGGGCCCGCGATCGATCATGTCGCCCAGCACGTACAGCGTGTCGTCGGACGTCAACGAGATCTTAGACAGGGCCTCGTCAAGCGCACGCACGTGCCCGTGAGCATCAGATGTCACATAGATCGCCATGGTACGCCTCTCCTTGCATTGCGGCCGAAGCCCGGTGCCGCAACTAAAACTTCAAGTTGAACTTAAACGTTACCCATTGTACTCCGTTGCAATAAAGCTGGAAAGGGTTTCCGAGCAGAGGCAAAGACGGCAGCCGTCTATGACGATATCGCGCGCGCCCGCAATCCAACCCCATAAACCCACCATCTTTGGGTACAAATATCCGCAGACAACTGACCGTGCCACGCCAACCACCCAGGAGCGGACACCATCCATGAACCAGATCCTTCTCTTTATCGGCCTTGTCATCATTTTGTGCCTGACCATCAAACCCGTCGGCAAAAAGCTCCCCTTCCCCACCCTGCTCATCTTTATCGCGCTGGGCATGCTGCTGGGCGTCAACGGCCCGACGCATATCGACTTTAGCGACTACGCACTCACCGAAACCGTCTGCAGCACGGCGCTGCTGTTCATCATGTTCTACGGCGGCTTTAACACCAATATCGACCGCGCCAAGCCCGTCGCTGCGCCGGCGGTGCTGCTGAGCACGCTCGGCGTCGTCATCACTGCCGGCATCACCGGCGTGTTCGCCCACTTTGTACTGGGGTTCGACTGGATCGGCGGCCTGCTGCTGGGATCAGTCGTGGCATCCACCGACGCGACCAGCGTCTTTAGCGTTCTGCGCGAGCACAGCCTGTCGCTGAAGGGCGGCACCGACTCGCTGCTCGAGGTCGAATCGGGCTCCAACGACCCCGTCGCCTACATGCTCACCGCCGTGCTCGCCACACTCGCGGCCGGCGGCGACATCAACATTCCCGCACTGCTGGCCAAGCAGATTATCCTGGGCGCGGGCCTGGGCCTTGCCATCGGCTGGGCGGCGGGCCGTCTGATTGAACGCGCACACGCAACGGCCGAGGGCGCGCAGACCATCTTCTTGTTCGCCGTGGCGATCGTCGCCTACGCGCTACCAAGCTATCTGGGCGGCAACGGCTTTTTGGCCGTATACCTGGCCGGCATTGTGCTGGGTGCGAGCGACATCACCGGCAAGGTCGAGATGGCGCACTTCTTTGACACCCTCACCGAGATGGCCGAGATGACGATCTTCTTCTTGCTCGGCCTGCTCGTCACGCCCGCACGCCTGCCGCAGATGCTGCTGCCGGGCCTGGCGCTCATGGCGTTTATGCTCTACGTGAGCCGTCCCATCGCCGTCGGCGTGCTCCTGGCGCCCTTTAAGACGAACCCCCGCCAGGTCGCGCTCGTAAGCTGGGCGGGCCTGCGCGGAGCAGCTTCGGTCGTGTTTAGCCTCTTTGCCGTGGTGGCCGGCGTTCCCGGCGGACACGACCTATTTGACCTGGTGTTTGTGATTGCCGTGTCGAGCATTGTGGTGCAGGGCTCGCTGCTGCCAGCGGTGGCGAAGAAGCTCGATATGATCGATGCGACCGGCGACGTGCGCCGCACCTTTAACGACTATCGCGACGAAGACGGCATGTCATTTGTAAAGCTCAAGGTGGGTGCTGGCCATCCGTTTGCCGAGCGCTCGCTCGCCGATATTGGCAGCGCGACGGACATGCTCGTGGTCCTGGTGCTGCGCGACGGGGCGCACCCGGTGCTGCCCAACGGCGATACCGTGATCCAGGAAGGCGATCTGCTGGTGATGGCCGCCCCAACGTTCGAAGAGCGTGCCGAGGTTACGCTGCGCGAGGTCACCGTAACCCCCCACGGTCGCCTGGCCGGCCAGCGTCTTCGCGATGTGCCGCAGGGCAAGCACCCCTTTATCGTGGTGATGCTCAAGCGCGACGGCCAAACGATCATCCCCGACGGCAACACCCTAATATACGCCGGCGACGAAGCCGTCATCGCCACGCTCGCGTCGTAGCGGGCAGGAGGTAGCTAATTTGCGACGAAGAGATCAAGCGCCTAGAAAGCCTCATGCCTTCGCTCGCAGATTTGGATTTGCCTGAGGAGTAAAGCACCCCTCCCCCATGTAACCATCCTGTAAATCATAGCGGCGTAGTCGAGTTTTACCGTGATGCGGTCGCACCTGGCGCTCCACTGTGCTAAAGTATCCCGAACGTTCAAACGACTACGAGGGGGAACTAGAAGATGGCACGTGTGCACAACTTCTCAGCTGGCCCGGCCGCACTGCCTACAAGCGTGCTCGCCGAGATCGCCGACGAGATGGTGGACTACCGCGGTTGCGGCATGTCCGTGCTCGAGATGAGTCATCGATCTAGCATGTACCAGCAGATCATCGATGACGCTGAGGCAACTCTGCGCCGCCTGCTGAGCATCCCCAACAACTACCGCGTCCTGTTTTTGCAGGGCGGCGCCACGCTGCAGTTTGCGGGCATCCCCATGAACCTCATGCGCCGCGGCCGCGCCGGCTACATCGTGACCGGCAACTTTGCCAACAAGGCATACAAAGAAGCCGCCAAGTACGGTGAGGCTGTGCTGCTCGCGAGCTCCGAGGACACCAACTTCGACCGCATCCCCGACATGGCCGACATCAACGCGCGCATTGCCGCCGAGGCCGCGGGCGACGGGCTCGACTACGTCTACATCTGCCAGAACAACACCATCTTTGGCACCATGTACCACGAGCTGCCCGATTGCGGCGATGTACCGCTGGTCGCCGATGTCTCGAGCTGCTTCCTATCGCAGCCGCTCGACGTTGAGCGCTACGGGCTCATTTACGCCGGCGCGCAGAAAAACGCCGGCGCCGCGGGCGTGACCGTGGTCATCGTGCGCGACGACCTCATCGCAGATGGCCCCGCTTTTGCGCAGACGCCGCAGTACCTGGACCTTAAGACCCAGGCCGCCAAGGGCTCCATGCTCAACACGCCCAACACCTTTGGCATCTACGTGTGCGGCAAGGTATTCCGCTGGGTCGAGGAGACCGGTGGACTTGCCGCCATGGCCGAGCGCAACTGGGCCAAGGCCAATCTGCTCTATGACCTGCTCGAGCAAAGTGAGCTGTTCCATGGCACCACGCAGGCCGACAGCCGCTCTATCGCCAACGTCACCTTCCGCACCGGCGACGCCGAGCTCGACGCGGCCTTTGTCGCAGGCGCGGCAGAGCACCAGATTCAAAATGTCAAGGGCCATCGCCTCGTCGGCGGCATGCGCGCCAGCGTCTACAACGCCGTAACCATGGAGGACGTGCAGGCACTGGCCACGTACATGAAGGACTTCGAAGCGCAGCACGGTTTGAGCCAGCGATCTAACTAGCCCGCAGCACGCGGGCCGATCAGCCACTTCAAACCACTTGTTTTAAACAAACCAGCTAAGGAGTTTTTCATGCGCAAGATTAAGACCATCGACGACATCACCAAAGACGGCAAAGTCGAGTTTGGCGAAGGCTACGAATTTGTGAGCACCGCCGAAGAGGCCGACGCCATTCTGATGCGCTCAACCGACCTGCACGGCTACGAGCTGCCCGAGGGAATCCGCGCCATCGCCCGCTGCGGCGCCGGCGTCAACAACATCCCCGTCGAAGAGTACGCCAAGAAGGGCGTCGTCGTCTTTAACTCCCCCGGCGCCAATAGCAATGCCGTCAAGGAGCTCGTCCTAGGCATGCTGGTGCTCTCGAGCCGCGGCGTGGTGCAATCGATGAACTGGGTGCGCGACAACGCCGACGACCCCGAGATTCAGGTCGATGCCGAGAAGGCCAAGAAGGCCTTTGTGGGCCGCGAGCTCAAGGGCAAGCGCATCGGCGTCATCGGCCTGGGCAACGTGGGCTCCAAGGTCGCCAACGCCTGCGTCGACCTGGGCATGGACGTTTACGGCTACGACCCGTTCATTTCCGTCGAGCACGCGTGGGTGCTGAGCCGCGAGGTGCAGCGTGTGGGCACGCTCGAGGATCTCTGCCGCGGCTGCGACTACCTCACCGTACATGTGCCCAGCAAGGCCGACACCATCGGCATGATCAGCACCGAGCAGATTAACCTGCTGGCACCCGACGCCGTGCTCATCAACTACGCGCGCGAGACCATCATCGACGAAGACGCCGTCGACGCCGCCCTGCGCGAGGGTAAGCTCAGCTGGTTTAGCTGCGACTTTGCCACGCCCAAGACCGTCAAGATGCTCAATACGTTTATCACCACGCACTCGGGCGCCGGCACCGGCGAAGCCGAGGCCAACTGCGCCGACATGGCCATCAGCGAGCTCAAGGATTACCTGGAGAACGGTAACATCGCGCACAGCGTCAACTACCCCGCCTGCAGCATGGGCAAGGCGCGCGCCGCGAGCCGCATTGCCTGCCTGCATGCCAACGTGCCCAACATGATCGGCCAGATCACGGCCATCTTGGCCAAGGACAACGCCAACGTGCAGCGCATGACCAACGAGTCCGCCGGCGAGAACGCCTACACCATGTTCGACACCGATGAGCACCTGAACAGCAGCACGATCGAGGCGCTCAAGCAGATTCCGTCGATGTATCGCGTGCGCGTAATCAAATAGCGCCGGCTGATCTGACGGGCAGCTCCCCATGTGGCCTGCCCGTCGCTGACATTGAATGCCCGCGGGGGCGCCTTTCGCACGAGAGGCGCCCCCATTTTTGTGAGCGCTCCATTAAATGCACTGAGCCGCTTCTTGGCATACAATCTGTATGTTGACCTAACTATCTGTGAGGTGCCTATGGTTGATACAGATTTTGCTTGGCGGCTTACGCAAGGACTCGTGCGGATCGACAGTTCCGACCCAGGTGCGTATGAGGGCGAGATTGAACGCTATATCAAAGCGTTGGTTGAGGCTCAACTGGGGCGGTTGAGCCATCCGGTGCTCCATGCCGTGCAGGTTGAGGAACTCGAGGTGCTGACCGGACGCCGCAATCTCATGGTCACCGTGCCCGGTTTGAGCGACGAGGCGCGGCTGGTCTATATCTGCCACATGGATACCGTTACCTTGGGCGATGGCTGGGACGCAAACACGCCGCCACTCGGAGCGGTTGTGCGTAACGACAAGCTCTACGGCCGCGGTGCCTGCGACATGAAGAGTGGCCTGGCCTGCGCCATTGCCGCACTGGTCCATACGCTCGAGCGCGTGGCGGCGGATGGCGCGCTGCCCCGCCGCGGCTTTTCTCTCATTTGCTCGGTCGACGAGGAAGATTTTATGCGCGGCTCAGAAGCCGCGATCGATGCTGGCTGGGTCGGCTCGCGTGAATGGGTGCTGGACACCGAGCCCACCGACGGACAGATCCAGGTGGCGCACAAGGGTCGCACGTGGTTCGAGATCGAGATGACCGGCGTCACGGCGCATGCGAGCCAGCCTTGGAAGGGCGCGGATGCCGTCGCCGCCATGGCCGAGGTCGTGTGTTCGCTCCGTCGCGCGTTTGTGGCGCTGCCCGCGCACGATGAGCTGGGGCCTTCGACCATCACGTTTGGCCAAATCGAGGGCGGATATCGCCCCTACGTCGTACCCGACCGCGCCAAAGCCTGGGTCGACATGCGACTGACCCCGCCGACCGATACGGCCGCCGCGACGCGCATGGTAGAGCAGGCCATCGCCGTCGCCGAAGCCGCCGTTCCCGGTTGCCATGGCAGCTACACCGTGACGGGCGACCGCCCCGCCATCGAGCGCGACCCGAACTCTCCCCTTCTAGCAGCGCTCAAGCGTGCCGCCGATGACGTGACGGACGCGGACACGACCGTCGGCTTCTTTACCGGCTACACCGACACCGCCGTCATTGCCGGCAAGACAGACAACCGCAATTGCATGAGCTACGGTCCCGGGTCGCTCGCGCTCGCGCACAAGCCCAACGAATATGTGCCCCACGCCGATATCGTTCGTTGTCAGCAGGTGCTAATCGCGCTCGCCGATAACGTGCTCTGGGACGAGAGCTGCCAAGTTGGGGCATAATAAGCCGCGAACAAACCGATTCGTGCGTTAGGACCGCCCATGAAAGCACTTCCGTTTCCCTGCATCCGCCCGACTCAGGACCGCGTGCTCGAGGCGCTGCCTGCAATGGGCAGCATCCTGAGCGGCAACGATGCTCTGCGCGGAGCCATTGCCGATGGTCTGATGCTCAAGGACCCGGGTGCGGCGTATTACGCGTACGAATGCTCGGGCGAGCCGGGACGTGTGACGGGTGTCGTGGCGATCTGCCCGACGAGTGTACTTGCGGGCGGCAAGGGCGTTGCCAGCGCTGACGTGGCCGCCGCTGCGCACGCGATCGCCGAACTCAAAGTTCAGCCTCGTCCCGTGTCGCTCGCCTACGAGGCCTCGCCCGTCATGGATATCATCCTGGGCGCCGCCAAAGAGGGCGCGTCGCTCTACGCCGTCACCGACCCCGCGGGCATTACGCACCGCGCGTGGGAGGTCAAGCGCGAGGACGCCGTCGGGGCCATCCGCGCTATGCTCGACCAAGCACCGGAGCCAGCACTGGTCGACGACCCTACCTACGCTGCCGCGCTGGTCGGGGCATCGCAGCTCCTGACCGACGATGCCCGTGCCGCCGGCACCTACACGGGCAAAGAGCCGTTCAACTTTGCCGTAGCTGTACTCTTCCCCGCCGCGCAGGTCAGCGGCGGCGTGCCGCAGGTTCCGACGGGTCTGCTCACGCACCAGGTCGCGCGGTTCTAGCAAGACCAGACCGTCCAGCACAAAAATCGGCAGCCCAACAAACAGGGGGCGGAGATGCAGCAGGTACATGCATCTCCGCCCCTTTTGCGTCGAGAAGTTATGCCGGCGACCCGTGCCGCCGTGCTCGCGTTATCCGCGCTGCGGACCCGCAGTAGCCACGAGCGGTTCAAGCCCCAGCTCGCGCGCGTAGTCTTCCTGCGTGAAAATCTCAACCAGTTCAAACGTACCGGCCTCGTCGTCAAACACGAAATGCAGCACCGAGCAGTTGCCCGGCACGCGATCGCGCTCGTCAGCCGCCGCACCCCTCACGTGGTCCAAAAACTCCTTGATAGCCGAGCCATGGCTTACCGCGAGCACGCACGTATGGTCCGGACGCTGTATAAGCTCGGTCAGCGTCGCCACCATGCGCTCGCGCACCTGCATCTGCCCCTCGCCGTCAAACTGACAATAGAAATCGCGCCACGGGCGCTCGGGCATAAGCATCACGCGCTCGGCCTCAAAGTCGCCAAAGAACCACTCGCGCAGACCGTCCAGGCGCTCGTACGCCAAGCCCGGCCACAGGTTGGCGATAGTCTGCTCGGTGCGATGAAGTGTGGAGGTGTAGGCATGATCGGGCTCAATGCCGCGCGCACGCAAAAACATGCCGGCACGCGCCGCCTGGTCGCATCCCAGCTGCGTGAGCGGCGAGTCACTCCAACCCTGAATAATGCGCTTAAGGTTGAATATCGTCTGTCCATGGCGAACCAGATACAGGTCTTTATTCATAGGGGTCCTTTCGTTCGTTACCAATCAAGGAGCGAAAACGCCCCGTCGCAATAGCCAAAATGAAGCACGGCACCGTTGTCGGGTAGCTCTCCCCTGCCAGTCACATACTCAAGAAACTCCTGGCAGGCTGAGCCGTGGGAGACTGCCAGCACGCAGTCGTGCTGCGGCCTGGCCATGATGCGCGACAGCACCGCGACCATACGCGACTGGAGCTGCACTTCAGACTCGCCACCAAAGGCCACCGGATAATCACCCCAGGGCTGCGGCGGCATATCGCGATTTGATGTGCCCTCCAGCGAACCCAAATGCCACTCGCGTAGGTCATCGACCAGCTCTATCGAGCGGCCCTCACCAGCAATTAGCTCAGCCGTACGCCGCGCCCGGCCCAACGGGGAGGAATACACACGGTCAAAGGTCACGCCACGCGCCTCAAACGCCGCGCGCGTCGCCAGCGCCTGCTCGCGCCCGCGCGCCGTAAGCGGCGAATCGTGCCCACCCTGCAAAATGTTCTGCACATTGAGCTCAGTCTGCCCATGCCGCACCAAATACAGATCTGCCACACGCCCTCCCCTCGTACCACCACAAAGGGGACAGGTACCTTTGTGGTGGTTTACCGCCGGATCACACCGCGGCGACACCCAACTACACCAGTACGTCGGCGAGCGGGCGCTTAGGTACGTGGTGCACCTGCGCCTCGTCACGCCAATAATTGATGGAGCCGTCGGGGTTGGAATCGATCGCATCGATCACCTGCGTCTCGGCCGGAACGCCAAAGGCCATGATCAGCTTGAGCTCATACTTGTCGTTATCGAGCCCCATGGCATCGATCGCGTGGGGCGTAAAAGCCTTGAACATGCAGGCTGCCACCTCGGGCGTGGCGCTGCGGGCGGCGAGCATCATCGTCTGCGCGGCAATGCCCGTGTCGACCTCGGTAATGGGAGCGGCGGGCTTGCCCGGAACGGCGCGCTCGGCCAGAATCGCGATGTAGCCGGTCGGGCGCTCGCCCTCGGCAGGACCCGGCCAATCCTTAAGCGCGCCGGCCCACGCAAGCTCATCAAATACGCGCGCGCAGTCCTCTGCACCGCTTACCGCATGAAAACGCAGACGCTGAGCATTGGCACCACACGGGGTCAGGTGCGCCAGCTCCGCCAGCTCGAGCAAAAACTCGCGCGGCACGCGCATGGACTCGTCAAAACGGCGGCACGTGCGGGCGCGGCGGACCAGCGCGTCAAACGTGTCCAGACCGAGCTTTTCGCAACCTTGCTTTGCCATCGATTCGACACTCGACGGTGCCTCGGGAACTGCTTCGTTCATAGGAACCCCCAATACAAGCCAATTGTCCTTAGGAAAATCTAACCTAAAACGTAGGCAATAACGAACAGGGCTGCAATGTTCTACACCTGTTGAATAGATAATCGTAACGTGGGGAACAACGGAAACAATTCGGGACCTTTGGGTTACGTTTCGCCCTCCCCGACCCATACGCCAGCGCCTTTAGGCGATACTGGTTGTAACGATCAAGGCTTACGCCGCACGGAAAGGAGACATTATGGGCATCTTTAAGAACGATGACCAAAAATCGAGCCAGTTTGGATTTGACGAGAAAAGCATGGCGGGCAAAGCCGTCAAGGCCGTGCGCTGGATCTACGCCATCACGGGCGTCGTGGCGCTCATTGCTGGTATCGCGCTGCTTTTTGCACCCGCCAAGTCCCTCATCTTTTTGACGACCGTCCTGGGTTTTTACTTTGTAATCACCGCTGCCATCAGGCTGTTCACCGCTGTTTTCGAGCCGCTGCTGCCCACCGGCTGGCGCGTGACGAGCATCATCTCCAACCTACTCATTATCTTGGGCGGCGTCATAATCCTGCGCAACCAGGCCTTCTCGACCGCGACGCTCACCACGATGGTGGTTATCGTGGCCGGCTTTGGCTGGATCGTCGAAGGTGTCATGTCCATTCTGGAGTCCGAGCTTTCGTCCAACCGTGCCCTCGCCATCCTGAGCGGCGCGCTCTCCATCATCGCCGGCATGTTCGTGTTTATCTATCCGCTGTGGTCGGCCAAGATGCTCGTCATCTTTAGCGGCGCCGCACTGCTGGTGTTTGGCGTAACGCTGATTGTTCGCGCTATTCAATTTGGCAAACTGGTGCACTAGATGCCGCGAACGCTCTTTATTGATGCAGACGCCTGCCCGGTCACGCGCGAGTCGATTGACTGCGCGCGGCGGGCGGGCGTCGCCGTCGTTATCGCCGGCAACAGCACACAGAACCTGGAACGCCACATTCGCCGCGACGATCCGCGCGACGTCGAGCATGCGCGACGCGGATTTTGGGTCACGACGCTCGATGTGAGCGTGGGCGCCGACAGCGCCGACTTTGCCATTGTCGAACGCCTGCAGGCGGGCGACGTAGTCGTGACGCAGGACATTGGCTTGGCGAGCATGGTGCTCGGGCGCGATGCCGCCGCCATCGGCGTGCGCGGGCGCGTCTACGACAAAGCGACCATCGACATGCAGTTGTTTATTCGCCACGAGGAAAAGAAGGTACGCCGCGCCGGGGGACGCACTCGCGGACCGGCGGCATTTACCAGCGAAGACCGGGCCCGCTTTAAACGCAACCTCACCGAGCTGCTGCGCTAACCAAGGTAGATTTTTGGGCTTAGAGACCAAAGGCAGAGAGAACGATTCCCCAACCGGCGCCGATGACGTACATCATGACCAGGAACATGACGTTCTCGCGGGCACTGCGGTTGGTGCGGAACAACACCAGGTAGCCCACGCCGGCGGAGATAAGCGTGCCGGCGAGCATCGGTGCCAGCTGTAGCGCGCCCTCCAGGTACAGCTGCGTAATGACCACGCTCGCCGAGCAGTTGGGGATCAGGCCGACAAGCGCCGAACCCAGGACGGCGAGCGTCTCGTTGCCACGCAGGAACTGCTCGATCGCGGACTCGCCGAAGGTCTCGAGCACGGCGACCAGAGTCAGCGTCACCAGAAAAATGAATACCGATACCTGCACGGTGTGCGAGATGGCGCTGCGAATAATCGACAGGAGGGGCGCGCTCTCGTGAGAGTGGGAGTGACCGTGGCCATCATGGTGTTCATGCTCGCCCCCATGACCGTGATCGTGTCCATGTCCGTGTTCGTACTCGTCCTCGTCTTCATCGCAACCGCAATGGTCGCGCTCGCACAGCTCATGGATGTGATCGGCGCTCACGCCCGCCTCGGCCACTTCATCAATGATGTCGCCCCCGGTATGGTCGTCGTGCGCGCAGTTCACATGAGCCGGATTGGAAGCGGTCCCCAGCACGGTACGGCGAATCGCCGCATGCGCGCGAGCGTTACGACGAAGGCCGCGGATAGCCGCGTCCACGATAAAGCCCGTGACCAGCGCGATCAGTGCCTTCGAAGCCAAAAGCATCGCCATGGTCTGCACGGGAACCTGCTCGGCAAGTAGCAGCGGCAGCATCTCGTCGGAGGTCGAAAGGAACACCGCCACCAACGTGCCCAAGGTCACGACGCGACCGGCGTACAGCGTTGCCGCCATGGCCGAAAAGCCGCACTGCGGCACCATACCCAGCAACGAGCCAACCACGGGACCCGCGGCGCCGGCGCGCTTGATGGCCCCGTTAACGCGGTCGCCCGCGACGTGCTCCAAGGTCTCGAGGGCCAGATACGTCACCAACAAAAACGGCACAAGCGAGAGCGTGTCCTTGCCGGCGTCGAGCAGAATATCAATCAGCAAATCCATGACGGATGGAACCTTTCGTGTCTTTCGGCAGCATTGTAAAAGTCCTAGCGGTCAACTAGGGTATTGTAGTTGTCCTAGGCGCGATGCCAATAGTTGCCCATGGTAAACTATCATCTCGCCACATCTCAATGAACCCGAGCCGCGCGCTGCGGCCCGTCCAAGGAGCAGTTATATGAACGTTTCACAAGCACTCGAATACGAGCGCCAGCCGTTTATTCCCATGTTTATCTATGGCGATCACGGCGCCATGGAGTCCGAGCGCCAGAAGGGCGAGGAGGCCCTTAAGGTGCTCGAAACCGAGTACTTTACCGCCGAGGGCGACCCCAGCTTCGACTTTGCCACCGTGCGCGACCTGGCTGACCGCAACCGCGACCTGTGCGACCAGATTGGCGAGGCACGCCTGCGCAACGTGACGCCCGCGACGCTTTCGCGCGGCCTGTCCGATGCCGACACCTGCGCCGCCATCGGTAAGATGCAAAAGCGCACCGCCGCGTCGGTCATGCGCGAGATCCGCGGCGACCGCGACGCGCTCGGCGTGGCCTACGCCCGCAAGCCCATCCAGGGCACCGTGCTCGGTATCGACATCGAGACCACCGGCCGTGCACCCGAGCGCGGCTATATCATCAACGTGGGCTGGGAGATCATGGATCTCACCAGCGACGCCGTGCCGCATGACGCCGAGGCACACTACTGTGGCCTGCCCGACATCTACCGCGGCGACGATGTGCCGTTGTCGAATATCCACCACATCACCTGGGACGACATTGACAGCAAAAAGCCGTTCCGCGAGAACAAGGAATTGCAGAAGCAGCTGCTCAAGCTTATGAAGAAATACCCGTACATGGCGCATAACGCCGCGTTCGAGGACAGCTGGTTCAAAATTCATCTGGACGGTTACGCCGAGGCACGCCGCGCCGGCAAGATTATCGTCATCGACTCGCGCCAGATCTGCCGCAGCCTGGATGCCGACGTCCGCTCGCTCCCCCGCGAGTCCGCGCCCGCCGCGCTCGAGAACTGGGCCCGCCGCCGCGGCACCCTCGCCGCCGACGCCAACGAGCAGCACCTGGGCCTCGACGACACCGACCTCATGCTCCGCACCGTCCAAGCCGAGTTCAACCTCAAGAACCTGTTTGCCAAGTAGAAACGTCTACGACAAACTCCGACGTAGATCACGAGCGGCCTCGCAGCGGGAAACCCCGCAGCGGGGCCGCCCTACGTTCCACAGATAGATCTGCCATCACAAATTCTGAACCCTCATTTTGAACGATTTCGACCAATTCCCAACACGCAATTCGTTGTCGGATGGTGATACATCGATATCAAATGTGCAGCAATTGAGTATTTATATGCTATAGCTAAGCTGCGAAAACTTTTATTTAGGGCATACCAACTCATAATTGCGTCAAGCTTTTGGACAGCATTTGGTTAGACCTCTAAAACGGCTTTTCCACTCAGTGCCATCAACACGGCATTAGCTGACACGATATATACCATGAGTATCGTATTGTCACATACCACTGCAAAAGCGGTCTACCAGGCCGCGCATTCGGTGTCTGCGAAAGGCATCGAGTCCTGTAACCCTGCCGCGATTTACGGATCATGTCCCACCGGAACGCTCCTTGACGCAGCCGCAGAATGGCTCACCAAACATGATGTTTCCCTCGACGCAAATGATTCCCTCGAGGTGATGGTGTTTCATCGCAGGAATGCGCGCTATGCAGTGAACTGTCAATGCCACGTTTCTTCAAAACGATTCTCGAACTCACGCTTTATAGAGCTTGAAGATGGCATCTTCATTGTTAGCGTTGAGGTAATGTCGAGAAAGTTGGTGTAGCGCCCGATCCGAAGTGAGTCGGCCCGGCGTCCTGGAATCTGGAATACGGTTGATATCCTATGCCGCCTCGACCCTGTCCGCAAGCTCGAGGCCGGACTCGAGCATCTTCCTGGCC
>DBEWII010000126.1:0-2804 GCA_048384935.1 Collinsella aerofaciens
CTTCCCTCAACGCGACCCTGCGAAGCCGTGAGCGAGGAGGGAAGGTAGTCCGGCCCTCCCGGCCCAGCTCACGCCAGCGCCAAGCGCTAGTAGTTCACCACCTGCTCCTCAAAGTACGCCTTCGGGTGGTTACACACCGGGCACACCTCAGGCGCCTCGGCACCAACGTGCAGGTGCCCGCAGTTCAGGCACTTCCACACCTTCACGCCCTCACGCTCAAACACCTCGCCCGACTCGATGCGCTCGACGAGTTTGTTGTAGCGCTCCTCGTGGGCCTTCTCGACGGCGGCGACGCCACGGAACTTCTCGGCGATCTCGACAAAGCCCTCCTCCTCGGCGGTCTTGGCGAACTCGTCGTACATCGTGGTCCACTCGTAGTTCTCGCCCGCAGCGGCGTCGCGCAGGTTGTCCAGAGTGCCCGGAACGGCGCCGTCGTGCAGATACTTAAACCACAGCTTGGCGTGCTCGGACTCGTTGCCCGCCGTCTCGGCAAAAATATTCGAGATCTGAACGTAGCCGTCCTTTTTGGCCTTGGATGCATAGTAGCGATACTTGGTGTGTGCCTGGGACTCACCGGCAAAAGCGGTCTCGAGGTTCTTCTTGGTTTGGGAATTCTCAAAATCCATAGGTGTACTTCCCTTCAACGCATGCCGCCCACAGACTTTGAGCGGCCTTGCTTTAAGGATGCCCTCATGCCGAGAATTTAAACCTTACAATCCCGTTCTTCAGATTCGAGTGAGCTACACACTCAGCCAACGATCGCCCTCGGAGCCGCAAAAGCCCTCGCGCTCCAGATCGGCAAGAATGCTTGCGACCAGCTCGCGCTCGACCGGCTCTCGGCCGGCTGCCGTCTCCATCTCGTTAACGCCTGCAACGGCTTCATCGAGCGTAATACCTGCCGGTTGCCCATCGCGCGCCGCCAGCAGCATGCGCACAATGTGGGCGCGCTTTTGGCGACGCGAGCCCTCAAACTTGGACTGACGACTATAGCCCGCCGACCGCCTGGACGGATTGGGCAGCGTCTTTTTAAGATACGCGCCGTAATCCAGCAACGCGTAATACCATGCGCGCGGCGTGTCGGCATCGTCTTGAGGCACGGCAAAGGGCGCAATCTCATCCGCCGCCGCACCAGGGGCCGCCGGACAGGCGGCTTGAATCAGCGGCACCAGCTCGCGATCGGGAACGGCCGGCACATCGGGAAAGAAATGATGCAAAAAGACCGTGCGCACATTGGTCTCTAGATACACGCCTGGAAGATCAAACGCAAACGAACGGATGCCCTGCGCCGTTGCCGGGCCAATGCCGGGCAGAGCGACCAAGTCACGCGTCTCACGCGGAAACTCCCCGTCCCAGTCCTCTACAACGCGCTGAGCGGCCCCATGAAGCGCCAGAGCGCGTCGGTTGTAGCCCATGCCCTGCCAAGCGTCCAAAACATCGGAAGGCGCGGCCTGGGCAAGCGCATGCACAGTCGGAAAACGATCGAGCCACACCGGCATGCGCGCCTCCACACGCGGCACCTGCGTTTGCTGCAGCATGACCTCAGAAAGCCAAATGATGTACGGATCGCGTGTGCGGCGCCACGGAAGGTCGCGATAACGCAGGACCCCTTCCGAACGAATCATCGAACGAAAGGGGTCCTGAATCATGGCTATGCTCCTTATGCGGCGCTATTCCTCCCGGTAAGCGCACGCGCAGGTGGCGTACTCGGGAAACGCTTCGCGGTCGGCGAACTTGGGATCGACGGCCGGGAACTGGCGGTGAGCGACGATGTCGCCGAGCGAAACGGAATCGAGGTAGTCGCGCATCAACGCCTGGGCTCCGGCCCACAGGGGATGATAGCAGCACGCGCCCATGCGCGCACAGTCACCATCGGGCGCGGTGCAATCGTTCATAACCATAGGACCCTGAACGGCCTCGACGACCTGGCGGATAGTGACGTCGTCCGGACTGACCTTGAGACGCATGCCACCGTGGACGCCACGCAGGCTCTCCACAGTACCGGCCTGGACCAAACCGTGCTGAATCGAGCGGGCAAACGAATACGGGACATTGACCTCTTCGGCAGCGGTGCGAACAGAAAGCAAACGCTCCGGATCCTCGGCAAGCATCGCCAGCATGCGAAGGGCGTAATCAGTCTTCCTCGATATGTCCATTTTTCCCCTTTCAAGGAATACGAACAGCTCGAACGAGCTCCGGGGCCGAGCTTGTGTCGAGACGCTAAATGACCGCCAGGACATCCAAATGGTAAATCGGATATCCACTGAGTGCCGCGCTTGGAGCGAAATGCATCAGATGCGGCGCACAGTGCAATTTAGTATAACCTAACCCCCTGTCTCGTTGAACAGGTGTTGCGCAACAAAGCTGTTGTTCAGACAGATATACTTACTGGATTTTACTTGCGTTCCCGAAGACGCGGGGATTCTGGGCGAAGATGCGCCAGGGCGATCGTTCTATCGAAACAAAGTGCATCAAACGCAAAAAGCCACGTCCGAAGACGTGGCTTTAATTGCGTTGGCGGGAAGTACGGGGCTCGAACCCGCGACCTCCGACGTGACAGGCCGGCGCTCTAACCAAACTGAGCTAACTCCCCAGGCAGACGTTCGCGTTTGTTTCCGCTCGCGTGCGCTGCGGGGATTAGTATACACAGAAGTCTGTCCGGCGCGCAACAACTTTTTTGAAAAAATTTTTCGGGCCATCCGGGAGGGCTTCCGGGGCTGAGGGCGGGGGTTAAGTTTGCTGCTCTACAGTCCTGCGCAAGACGGAAAGCACATTAAGTGCTTTCCTTTGCGTGCGGAACTCGCGAC
>DBEWII010000127.1:0-7106 GCA_048384935.1 Collinsella aerofaciens
GAAGGAGGAGGGATTCGAACCCGCCATGGCGCGAAGCGTAAAGAAAACGCGCCAGTGGCGCGTTTTTAGCGCAGCGCGGTCGGCGTAAACCGACCGAATAAATTATGAGCGCTGCTCAAAATTTAGACATCCCTCCTCTTCAACCCACACCCCCATCACGTTCAATCCCAACCCAACATCCCAAACATGTACATCACCCTCCAAAGATGTCAAAAAATGACGTTTTTGGAGGGTAGTGTACACGTTTGTATATGACACACGCCGTGCATGAGTCGGCTTACTCGCATTCGGTATATTTCCCCACCTCAACGGACATAAGAGTTGGGTATCGACTCAGAGCGAGAGGTCCCCAATGGATACCCCTGTTCTCATTTCGCATAAAACTGCATGGCTCGTCCATCACGCGCCGCAAGGCCGGGTTCAAGCGGTCGCGCAACACGACTACCAGATAGGCGCAAGAGGTCTCTCCACCCAGCAACGCATCGCGCGCATACGACAGGCCCTCACCGACTGCGGCATTCCGCCCGATATGTTCAAGACTATCGATATCTCCGTAGTGTTTGCTTTCGAGCGAATTCGCACCAACGGCGTCACTTGCCATGTTCTCGGCCAAAGCCTACCCTATGGCCATATTGACGAGCTTACGCCCGGCATCTTTATCACCGACGAAGCCTTCACCTTCGTGCTCGCCGCCGAGTGGATGGATAGAATCGAATACCTCGAGTATGGCTACGAAGTTTGCGGCGACTATCGCATGGGCCTTAATCCCTCTGACCCTTATACCGAGCAACCAGCAACCACCTCCAAGGACGAAATTGTCGAACTGCTCGATCAACACCCTGGCAAACCCGGTGCCACACGCGCGCGACTCGCGCTCAGACATGTCTACGACCACTCGGTCTCGCCTATGGAGGCTGCATCGGCAATCGCACTTTCACTTCCAACAAGCGAAGGCGGCGTTGGCATTCGAGGCATCGAGCTCAACCGACCGCTCGAGATCCCTCAACGTCTTTGGCATTGCACCAAAGCCCGAACACTCAAAATCGATGCCCTCATTACCTATAAGCGCAGAGAGCTCGGCATCGAATATAAGGGTGGCTTTCACGACGAGACTGGCCGTAAGGGAGCAGATGCGGAACGCGAAGCTGTGCTCGCCCAAATGGGTTATCGCATTGTCACACTCACCTCAGCGCAATTTGCCAGTCAACTCGCTTTTCACCGTGCCATGAACAATATCCGCGAAGCACTCGGTATGCCCCGCTGCACGGATGCCGAGTATCAGCGAAAGCAAAACGAACTGCGAAAGGCACTTATCCGCAACTGGAAGGGCACGAAGGACATAGAGACGCCCTCCGAGTAACGTCGCCCGCTCGGCGCGCGCCAAAACATGTACATCATCCGCCAAAAACGACATTTTTCGACATCTTTGGAGGCTGGTATACATGTTTGGAACCTATGACCGCACCCAACCCCTACCGTTTGCCGAGCAATAGGGTCGCAATCGCCGCCAACCATGTACTATGTACGGGCATTGTCCAAACCTGCAACTCAAAGGATTCCATCTTGCCCGCTGTCGCCGCTATGACCGTTACTTCACACGCTTCGGATGCCATGGTCGCTATCCCATTTTGGCTTGAGATGTTCGCTGTTGTCGCGGCATCAATCTCGGGCGTGTTGGTCGCGCGCGAGCATAAGCTTGACCTGGTGGGCGCGGTCGCACTCGCCGTGGTCTGCGGCCTGGGCGGTGGTCTTTTGCGCGATATGACACTCCAGGTCGGCAACGTCTACATCCTCAACCAGCCAATGGCGCTGCCGCTTTCCATTGCCACGGCAGCCATCATCTATATTTTCCCGGCAATCGTCGACAAGCCCGAAAAACTCATTCCCCTGCTCGACATCATCTCGGTCGGCATCTACGCCGCCACTGGAGCAGACAAGGCGCTGGTCTACGGCTTTGCGCCGGCGGTGTGCATCATGATGGGCTTTTTCACCGCGGTGGGCGGCGGCATGTTGCGCGATGGCTTTATGGGCGTGGTTCCGGGCATTTTCCAACGTACTAACTTTTATGCCATCGCCGCCATCGCCGGATCGACAAGCTATGTGTGTCTCGTTATGAGCGGCATTATGAGCAATGTCGCCGCGCTGGTCGTATGCGTTGTCGTGACCATGGGTCTGCGCTGGCTCTCGCTGCGCTTTGACATCAAAAGCCCCACCGAAGAAGATATCGCGCGCTTCTTGCACCGTAAAAAGTAAACAGCACGGCACGACCCTTCGAAATGCAACCGAGAGGTTCTTTTAGAGCGCCCACGCGTTGGGTACACTGTTAGGTGTATGTCGAGCATCTGACGAAGGATTCACTATGCCCTGTAATCAATTCCCGTCGACCCAGCGCCGTAAAGCGTGGGTCCGCATCACGATCCTATTCGCGCTCGTCGCCCTAGCGGTCACCGCACTTCCCACGGCGTCGTTCGCCGGCACAGACACCGCAGGCAACGTACTCGCGACCGACAATGACGCCAATTCGTCCGGCGTCGAAGGTGACCTGTACTGGGCAGGTCAGGCCCTCAACTTGGACGATGCGTCCATCGGCCGCGACATAATTGCAACAGGCGAGAGCCTCTCCATCCGCGACTGCACGGTGGGCGGCGCCGTCCGCTTGGCGGCGCGCACCATCGACATTGCCAAGACTACGGTTGATGGCAGCGTGACCGTTGCCGGCCAGCATGTCGTGCTCAATTCCGACAGCACCGCCAACTGTTTCTATGCGATAGGCGAAACGGTCGCCCTGCGCGGCTCCGCCAAATCGGCGGCGCTTGCCGGCGACACCGTAACCATCGATGGCACCGTCGAGGGCGATGTCGAGGTTTGGGCCGACAAGCTCATCCTGGGCAAGAACGCCCACATCACAGGCACCGTGAACGCGCACGTCTCCGAGGACCCCGAGCGCGCCGCGGGAGCCGAGGTCGGTGCCCTCAAGATCGACCGCACCGAAAACGAGGATACTTCCACCGTTAACGATGTCATCGGCGGCATCGTCGCCGCGGCACTCTCGACCTGCTTTGTCGCTCTGCTGCTCGAGCTCGTCTTTCCGCGTGCGACTGCCAGCGCCGCCGGTATGCTCCACCAGCACCCCGCGCCCCTGTGGGTGAGCGGTCTTCTGGGTACGATTGCTGTCGCCCCCGCCGTCCTACTGCTGATCATCTCTATCGCTGGCCTGTCGCTTGCCGGAGCCCTCTTGTGCGGCGTTATCGGCATCGCATTGGTGTCGAGTGCCTTTGCGGGGTGCGCAATCGCCCGCATGGTCGGACACAACCAGAACCGCTACGCCATGGCAGCCGTGGGCGGTATCGCCGCGGGCGTGCTTACGGCAATCCCCCTCGTAGGCGATTTCATCAGCGGCGTGGCCTTTGTCTTCACGCTCGGCTACGTTATCCAGATCATCTGGCGCAACGCCCACCTCAAGTCGCAACAGCCGGCTAATACGCCGGAACTCCCCACCGCTTAGCCGCCAACCACCACAAGGGGGACAGGCACCTTTGTGGTGGTGCAAACGAACCTGTTCCCCTTGGACCAAAAAGGGCGCCGACCATTGCGGTCGACGCCCTTTCTCATTAAAGCTATAAAGCCCGGCGCTTATTTGTTGACCTGACCGGCACGGACGGCGGCCTTCTTGCGGTCGGTGGCATTGAGCAGACGCTTGCGCAGGCGGATGTTCTTGGGAGTGATCTCGACCAGCTCGTCGTCGGCGATATACTCCAGTGCCTCCTCCAGCGAGAAGGTGCGAGGCGGCACCAGCTGGACGGAGATATCGGAGGTCGAGGAACGCTGGTTGCCCAGGTTCTTGGTACGCGCGATGTTGACGACCATGTCGCCGGCCTTGCTGCGCTCGCCCACGATCATGCCCTCGTAGCACTCGGTGCCCGGCTCAACAAACAGCTGGCCGCGCTCCTGCAGCGTACCCAGAGCATAGGCAACGGCCTTCTCGGTGGTCATGGAGATCATGGCGCCGTTCTGACGGTTACCAATCTCGCCGGCGTAAGGACCATACTCTAGGAAGGTGTGGTAGAACACGCCCTCGCCATGGGTGACGTTCATGATGCGGTTCTTGAGACCCATGATGCCGCGGGTCGGGATCTTGAACTCAAGGTGCGTCACGATGCCCGAGGTATCCATGCTCGTCATGATGCCGCCGGAGGTGCCGAAGACCTCAACGACCTTGCCCGAGTACTCGTCCGGGCACTCGACGACGGCCTGCTCGACGGGCTCCATCTTGTTGCCGTTCTCGTCCTTCTTAAACAGAACGCGGGGACGGCCGACCTGGAACTCAAAGCCCTCGCGGCGCATGGACTCCATCAGAACGGACAGGTGCAGAATGCCGCGGCCCGAGACCTCGACGCCGCTCTTGTCCTCGAGTTCCTCGATCTTCATGGTCACGTTGTTCTCGGCCTCGTTGAACAGGCGCTCCTTGAGCTGACGGGCGCCCACGATGTCGCCGTCGCGGCCGACAAGCGGGGAGGTCGAAGCCTCAAAGACGATGGACAGGGTCGGCGGGTCGATCTCGATGGGCTCGAGCTCGACAGGGTTCTCGGGATCGGTGTAGACATCGCCGATATCGGTGCGGTCGATACCCACGACAGCGGCGATGTCGCCGGCGCCGACTTCCTGGCACTCGGTACGGCCCAGGTAGTCGAAGGTAAAGAGCTGCTTGACGGTGGCGGTAGCGCTGGAGCCGTCGTTCTTGACAACCAGGATCTGGTCGCCCTGGTGGATGGCGCCAGAGTACACGCGGCCGATGCCGATGCGGCCAACGAAGTTGGAGTGGTCGATGGTCACGCACTGCATGGCCAGCGGGGCGTTCTCGTCAACCTCGGGGGCGGGCATATCGTCGATGATCATATCGAGCAGCGGGTACATGTCCATATTGCCGTCGTTGGGGTCAAGACGGGCAAAGCCATTCATGGCGCTGGCGTAGACCACGTGCTCCATGGCGAACTCAAGCTGGTCGTCGGTGGCGCCCAGGTCGGCCATGAGGTCCAGGCAGTCGTTGTAGGCCTTCTCGGGGTTGGCGCCCGGACGGTCGATCTTGTTGATGACGATCATGATCTTGAGGCCGGTATCGATAGCGTGACGCAGCACGAAGCGGGTCTGGGGCATGGGGCCCTCAAAAGCATCGACCAGCAGCAGGGCGCCGTCGGCCATACGCAGCACGCGCTCGACCTCGCCGCCAAAGTCGGCGTGGCCCGGGGTGTCGATGACGTTGATCTTAACGTCCTTGTACTCGATAGAGATGTTCTTGGCGAGAATCGTGATGCCGCGCTCGCGCTCCTGGTCGTTTGAATCCAGGACGCGGTCCTCGACCTGCTGGTTGGCACGGAAGGCGTCCGTGGCACGCAGGAGCTTGTCGACCATCGTCGTCTTGCCGTGGTCGACGTGGGCGATGATGGCGATGTTCCTCAGATTGTCTACGCGCATGTAGTTCCCCTATCTTCTATCCATATACAAACGGCACGCGTATGCGGCCCGCCCAGCGATACAACGCTCAGCGGGAATATTGAGCCTTTTACCGAAAACTCGTTTATTTTAGCGATTTTAGATGAGAGGGGTTTCCTCACCTGCAGGTTCAGGGTCGCTCCACATAAAACCATCGCCGGCGCCCATGCCCTCATACAGCACATATGCCGAAAAACCACTCTCGAGCGTGGTTTCGAAGAAGCTCACGAGCAGAGCATCGTGATAGCCGCCGTCAATCTCGACGCAGCCGGTGTAGCCGATGGCATAGCGAGCGATACGGCCCAGGCCCTCGTCCTTAAGACCCATCTTGTGCTCGGAGATAAAGTTGGTGGCCGCCTCGAGGCACGCCTCTTCGCCATCCTCATCGAGCGCTGCCAGATAACGGTTGGAAGCGGCGTCCTCAATTGCCACGACCACGCCGGGGTTTTCACCGGCGGCAAGGTCGTCCAAGAACGCACCGATCAGATCGCACACCATAGCGTCGAGCTCGGCGGAGACGTTACCGGCGTCCTGCATATCCTGTGCCATCTTTAGACCTTCCCATCGAGTCTGGCGTCGTTACAGTTCTTGCGCCTCGGCGGCGATCTTAGCAGCGGCATCGCGGGCGCGCATCATATCCGCTGCACGCTTATCGAGCACCTTGATCTGGCTAGTCAGCATGACTGCATCGACCACACCCCAGATCACCAGGCCCGTAGAGATCGAAAACCCAAGCGCACCAACTGTACCACGAAGGCGCGAGCAGATAGCCGCGACAAGGGCGGAGACGACAACCATCTTGATAAACGAGCCGCGGCGCTCGCGAAGCGTGCGGGCCTGCGTCACATAGGCAATGCGTGCCGCCTCAGAAGCCTCCGAGCGCATCTGGGCCTCGCGCGCAATGGCCGCCGCCT
Organism: Collinsella aerofaciens; assembly: GCA_048384935.1. Classification (GTDB taxonomy): domain Bacteria; phylum Actinomycetota; class Coriobacteriia; order Coriobacteriales; family Coriobacteriaceae; genus Collinsella; species Collinsella aerofaciens_CH. The sequence continues at coordinate 6,405 of DBEWII010000127.1, forward strand.
CAGCCGACATACCGCCGGCCATCAGCGAACGCTCCACAACCTGGCCGCCCCGCATTTAGAAATCATCAGGGGAGAGCGTATGGACGAACTCGTCGAACTTCTCGAACTCCTGCTCGTCGTCGACTTCCTCGGCGTGGGTAGAAACAGTGCCCAGGCGATTCATGATGTCATCCTCCACAAACATGGGAGCATTGCTGCGCACGGCAAGGGCAATGGCATCGCTGGGGCGGGCATCGATCTTGCGCTCCTCGCCATCGGCCAGCACGACGATCGTCGCGTAGAACACCGGCGGCTCGGCGCGAACGATCTCGATGCGCTCGAGCTTGGCGCCCAGGGCGTCAACGGTATCGAGCAGCAGGTCATGGGTAATCGGGCGCTCGGCGCGGCCGCTATCGATGCCACGGCTAATGGCAGCAGCCTCAAACGAACCAGTCTGAATGGAAAGGGAACGCAACGGCGCGGGCGAGTCCGATTTGCTGCAGCGCTCGCGAAGCACGATAAGCGATGGCACGGGACCGGCGGCCATGACGATGGTCTCTATGTCGACACGAACCATGGAACACCTCCGGTACGTAGCGGTTAACACGCGGCAGGGTCGCCGCATTGAATAGCTATACTACCCAATCTTTCGCACAGCACACAAAACCAAAATGAGATTTATCACAGACAAGAAAAGAGCCCCGAGGCAACGCCTCAGGGCTC
>DBEWII010000128.1:0-19788 GCA_048384935.1 Collinsella aerofaciens
ACCGCAACCTTTGCGGCAGCCTCGGCAGCCTGGGCCTCCTCGCGGGCGCGATCTTCGGCTAGCAGCTCCTGGTACAGGTCCTCACCCGGCAGCTCCTCGCTGCGAGCGATCTTGCCCAGCACGCCGTTGACGAACGACGCGGACTGGTCGGTGCCATAGGCCTTGGCAAGCTCGACAGCCTCGTTGATCACGATGGCGTCCGAGACCTCCTCGTCGGTGAGGAAACGCATCTCGTAAACGGCGATACGCAGCAGATTGCGGTCGGCGCCGGGCATGCGCATAAGATCCCAGTTCTTGGCAACGGAGCGCAGAGCGCAGTCGATGCGGTCGATATGCTCGTAGGCACCGCGGCAAAGCTCCAGCGCATAGGGGTCGAGGGGACCCTTCGAGATCAGGAAATCGCCCTCGAGGACGCGCTCGAGCGGACTGTCCGTGGCCTCGGCCTGGAACAGCAGCTGCAGCGCCTGACTGCGGGCAAGCGTACGCCCGCGATAAACCTTAAGGCTCAAAGGTTACTCCTTGGGGAAAACGAGGCCGTCGATGCAAACGTCAACACGCTCAACCTCAACGCCCACTTGGGCATCGATGGCGGCGACCACGGCGGCGCGAACGGCCTCGGCGAGTTTCTTGAACGGATAGCCAAAGAACACCACGACGCGCACGGTGAGTGCGAGCTTGTCGCCGACGACCTCGGCCTCGACCGCCGGCTCAGAAGCCGGGGCCTTGGACGAGAGCATCATGGAGACAAGGTTGGTGGCAAGGTCCTTGACGCCAACGGAGGCGATGCCCTCGACATCCGACACGGCGCGCGAGACGATGGCGGTCAGAACATCGGGCGAAATGCCGATGCCGTCAATCTTGATTTCCTGGGGCATGAGTCCTCCTAGAAGAGTTGGTTGCTAGACGCGGGAGACGAACTTGCCGTCGCGGGTGTCAACCTTGATGACCTCGCCCTCGTTGAGGTACATGGGGACCTGGATGACAGCGCCGGTGTCGATCGTGGCCGGCTTGGTGGAACCCTGGACGGTGTCGCCCTTAAAGCCCGGGTCGGTCTGGACGATGGTGGTCTCGATGAACATCGGCGGGGTCACGCCCATGAGCTCATCGTCGGCGAAGAGCAGCTGGCAGATGTCGTTCTCGCGCAGCCACTTGGAGTTCTCGCCCACCATGTCCTCGGGAACGGGAACCTGCTCATAGGACTCGTTGTCCATGAAGATGTAGTCGGTGCCATCGTTGTAGAGGTACTGGAACTCACGGGTGGTGAGCATGACGCTCTCGAACTTGGTGCCGGCGTTGCAGGTGTTCTCGACGACTCGGCCGCTCTTGATGTCGCGGGTCTTGTAGCGCACAAACGCGCCGCCCTTGCCCGGCTTGACATGCTGGAACTCGACGATGGTGTAGACCTTGTCCTTGATACGGAGACCGAGGCCGTTCTTGAAGTCGGCGGTAGAAATGGTAGGCATAGCGACCTTTCTTGTTATGGGCAGAACGCACAAGCGTCCAAATTACATACGACAGAAAGTATACACTTGCAGACGGCGCCTGCGGCGAGCGCATAAAAAGAGAACGCGGGGCGTCCGAATCGATCCGGACGCCCCGCCCCAAAAATCTATCGAAATGGGCTAGCAATCGATGACGTGCAGGTCGTGCGGGGTCTTGGTGAAAGGCTCGTAGCCGTTCTCGGTGACCACGCCGTAATCCTCCAGGCGCACGCCGCCCACGCCGGGCAGGTAAACGCCGGGCTCCATGGTGACAACCGAGCCGATCTCGATGGTGTTCTTGCTGCGGTTGAAGTTGGGCAGCTCGTGGATGTCAATACCGACGCCGTGGCCCAGGCCATGATTGTAGTAATCGCCATAGCCGGCATCGCCGATGATCTTCTTGGAAAGCTTGAAGATGTCGTTACCCTCAACGCCCGGATGGATGGCGGCGACGCACTCCTCGTGCGTGCGGCGCACGAGTGCGTACAGGTCGAGCTGCTCCTGGGTGGGCTCGCCCATCACGACAGTGCGCGTCATGTCGGAGCGGTAATCGCAATAGCCCGCGCCATAATCCATGAGAACGAAATCGCCCTTCTCGATCACGCGGTCGCTCGGCACGGCATGCGGGTTGGCGGTGTTGGGACCGCTCGCCACGATGGAGCCGAAGGCAAGGCTGTCTGCGCCGTTGGCGAACATAAAGTTCTCGAGCTCGTTACGAACCTGCTTCTCGGTCATGCCAGGCTTAATAAAGCCGAGCATGTGCTGGAAGGCGGCGTCGGTGATCGACTGTGCGTGGCGCATAAGCTCGATCTCCTCGGCATCCTTGATGGCGCGCATCTTGCGAATGTCGTCGTGCATCAGCGGCAGCATGCAGGCAACGGAGCGATCCTCCAGGCCGCGCTGAATACCCTGGTAGAAGTTAATCTGCATATCGTCCTCGACAGCACAGACACGGCACTTGTTAGCCGCAATCTTGCCGGCGACCCAGCCGGGGATGGTGCCCTCGTCCATGTCGAAGACCCAGGGGCTGCCGGCGGGCGTGTTCTCCTCAAAGCTGTTGAGGTAGCGCGAGTCGGTGTGGAACAGGCACTGGTCGGCCGTAATAAACGCAGCGTGCGGGAACTCGAAGGTGTAGTCGAAGACGCCCTTAACGCCCGTAAGCCAACGAAGGTTGGCCTCGTCGCGCACCACGATGGCGTCGTAGCCACGCTCGACCATAAGGGCACGGACACGCTCGATACGACCGGCAGGACCGGCAGCAAACTCAGACATGCAGATTCCTTTCTTGTTGTCTCTATATAGACGGGACGGGTCTCAACCGAACGACGGAATCGCATGCGATCCGCAACCGATTGGAAACCCGCCCCTCAACATGATACGAAAGACGATGGAAGTCAATAAATCTTAGAGAAGTTCTTTACGAGAAGCCAAGTAGGCGTGAGCATGGCGCTCAAGAACCTCATCCTCAACGTTCGTTAGGCGAATGGCGCCGAGTGCCGCGGGCAGCGGCAACATGCTGCGGTTCGAGCGTGCAAACTGCTGCTTGCGGAACTCCTCGATATATGCGGCAGGCTCCAGATCGAAGGCAAGTTCCTCGATACCAAAGTCCTCCAAGCAGTCATCGACCTCAAAGACGTAATCGATATCGAAATCGCAGGCATCATGTGCTAGGCGTGCCTCAAAGCGAATGCCCTCGGACAACAGCTGGTAGGCAGGGGCCTGCGAAGCGGCATCGCCCAAGCAGGCGCGCAGGGTACGCTCCCCCGTCTTGCCAAAATCGAGCGCATGGCGAGCGCTCGGGTTCGTGGCCATCAGTACGTCCTTGCGGGCAGTCTGAGACCATTGAACGGCATTGACGAGCGCGACCTCCTCGCCCGCGAGAATCTCGGGGACGGTCTCATTAAACTGATTCCAACGGGACTTACTGCTCGAAAGCATGGTGCCAACAAGTACCACATAGCCGAGCTTGAGGTCCTCGGGGTCCGCCTCGCGAACAAGGTCGAGGTCACACACGACCAAGCCCGGTTCGGGACGGAACGCGATAGCGGGAAGCGCATTGGCCGACGAGGCAATGAGCGGCTTCATGGTCGTCGCGACCGTGAGCATGGCGTCGAAGGTCGTCGGCAGCAGCGCGCACTCGGTTCGGCCACACCACTGGTTGGCGCACCAGCTAACAACCGAGCAGGTTGCGGCATCGCCAACGGCGACAACCAGATCGTCGCAGGTAATGCCGTTGGCAGACAAGGCGCCAAAGATAGCATCGGCATCGGCCAGCGTGGCACCAGCAGGCGAAACCTCAAGGGAGAACTGCGACACGGCAAAACCGGCGTCGACCAGCGCATGCTCGACGACCTCATCAAAACGTTCTGACGAGGCGGAGTTCCAAACCACCATCGCGCGCTTAGGCTTGCCCACAGCCGAGGCAAACATACGCGACAGCTCATCGAACGCGCCCAATCCGACACGGACATCGACGCTGCGGTTTTGGAAATTGATCAGTTGGCGGCGAATCATAGCAGTCCACGCTCCAAAAGCATCTCGGCACAAAGGTAGGAAACGTCCTCGAAGGACTTGTTGCGAATATCAAGGGTAATATCGGCGGCCTGGCGATACAGCGGACGGCGATGCTCAAACAAGCGCGCGGCATGCTCGGGCGAGCGGAAATCGGGGCGCGTGTCGGACCGACGAATCTGGCGAATCGAATCCTCGAAGTCGCCCTCGAGGTACACGCACGTACCCATTTCGTGCATCAGCTCAATATTCACCGGCGTCTCGACGATACCGCCCCCGCACGAAACCAACAGGCTGCGCTCGCTTTGGAGCGAACGGAGCGCCGAGGTCTCGAGCACACGAAAACGGTCCTCGCCCTCGGTCTCAAAAATCTCGGTTACCGACTTGCCGCAACGGCGCACGACGAGGCGGTCGGTATCGATAAAACGCCGCTTAAACATGGTGCCGACGTTGCGCGCGAGCGTCGATTTGCCCGCGCCCAAAAAGCCGATAAAGAAGATATGGTCGCAGCCGTGTTTAGTGTGCTGGGACATAGCGAGACCTATTCCTCGCAGGGAAGGTCGCGCAGGGCCCGGCGCTCAAAGATACGGAAGATCTGCGTATACCACAGGTCCTGGGTTGCCTGCGGCTTAACCAGGATAGTATCGACGCCGGCAAAATTGCCGCTCCACACGTCAGTGTAGAGCTGATCACCGATCAGAACCGCCTCGTCGGCCGTGGCGCCGAGGCGCTTAAGACCCGCCTTGAGGGCAAACGGCGCCGGCTTCATGGCGTGGCTGATGGCCTCGAGTCCCAGCTCGCGTGCAGAGCTCATGACCTGGTCGCGATGCCAGTTGTTGGACACCATGCACAGCTTAAAGCCTTTGGCGCGGGCGGCATCGAGCCAAGCGGAAACCGCGGCGGGAACCTGCTCGGTGTCGCGCGGCACCAGGGTGTTATCGCGATCGAGCAGAATGGCGCGTTTGCCGTCGGCCCACAGGGTATTAAGGTCGATGCGATCGACCGAGGCAACGTATCGTTTGGGGCTAAAATTCCTCATGCTAATTCCAAGACTGTTGATGCTCTTCGTAGGTTTGCGAGAAGTACTCCTCGTCCTGTGTAATGTAGAAATACAGGTCCTCGGAGTCGGTCGGCTCAAGCGTGGCCTTGAGTGCCTCGAGCGACGGAGAGCAGATGGGCGTGGGCGGCAGACCCTCGTGTTTATAGGTGTTATACGGACTATCGCTCTGCAGGTCGTCGGCGGTAACCTCGCCACCGGTGACATACATCATGGTCGCATCGCTGTTGAGATAGCGCAGACCGTCGAGTTTGCCGGCAAGGCGGTTGTAGAAGACCGAGGCCACGTGCGCGCGCTGGTCGGCGTTGAGGCCCTCGCGCTCAACGATAGAGGCCAAGTTGACGATGTCGTAGTCGGACATCTCCACGCCATAGCGTTCCTTGATCTTGGCTTCGCAGTTCGCAAAGTCAAGCGACTTGTACTCGGTCTTAAACTGATCGAGCATAGCGCGAATCACGCCATCGGCCGTCGGCGAATCACCCAACGAATAAGTCTTGGGGAACAAGAAACCCTCGAGCGAGTCGTTAGCGGCGCCCTTAAGGAAGCTATAGTCGTCCACGTAGTTGGAGGCCTTGGCCTGGTTGAGGAAGTCTTCCTTAGAGATGCTATCGTAGGCTTGGGCCACACGGTCGGCGACTTGATCGACCGTCAGGCCCTCAGGGATAGTCAGCGCATCGGAGCCCGCGTTGGGGCCTTCCATGAGCTGCTGAACAACCTTGGTCGCATCCATGAGTGTGGTGAACGAATAATCACCAGGCTTGAGCGACATATCGGCGTTGAGCTTTTTCACCGCCGCATAATAATCCTTGGGATTTTCGACGATATGATTCTCGGAGAGAATCGAAGCGATGCTGTCACCCGAGGCACCATCGGGAATCGTGATAGTAACCTGCTGGCCTGCAACGACTTTCGCACCCTCACCGCCAAAGAAGCCCTTGACGGCTGGCACGACAAAGAAAACGATCGCGACAAGCGCAAGCACGGCAACAACGCCACCGATAATCATAGGCACCGGGGAGCTTTTCTTTTGAGCACCGCGACGAGCATGCGTGTTATAGCTCGAGCGCGTAGCCGGAGCAACGCCGTGGGAACCGAGAGCGTGATGCGAATGCGACTGGGGGGCCTGCACTCGCTGGGTAGATGCCTGCTGCTTAAAGCGGGTACCGCCTGCAGGCTGGGCCGAACGAGCAGAAGGCTGCTGAGCCGTCCGCTGAGCAGGCTGGGCCGAACGAGAGGAGGACTGCACCGGACGCGCGGCAGGCTGAGCTGCGCGCTGCGTCGGCTGCGCAGGGCGCTGACCAGGCTGGGCAGGGCGCGACGCCGGCTGCTGTGTACGATTCGGCTGGCGCGGATCGGAAGCACTAGGCATGCGAAACCTCCTCGTTTTTACGATCGAGCCACGTCTGCAAAAACAGGCTGGCGGCAATCATGTCGATCTTGCCCCTCATCTGCTTTTCGTTGAGTCCCTGCTCGCGCAGGATACGCTTGGCCTCTTGCGAGGACAGACGCTCGTCCTCAAACTCCAACGGAAGATCGAGCTCGTCGGCAATCTTTTGCGCCACAGCGGCAACGCGCACGGCCTGAGGGCCGGGCTCACCGGCCATGGTCAGGGGACGTCCGCTTACCAGGATGTCGGGCTCATAGTCCTCAACCAGGTAGCGGAACGTCTTGGCCATACCGGTGACCTCGGCAGCCGGAAGCACCTTGACAGGCATCGCCATCTTGCCATCACGGCTCGAGACGGCGATGCCAATCCTGGTCTCCCCTATGTCCAGCGCGAGCGCAACCACAGCGACTTCTTAGATTCTTAGGCGCCGAGCGCGGTCTTAGCGGCCGCGAGGGCATCGGCGATGCCGGCAGCATTCTTGCCACCGGCCTGGGCCATGTTGGGACGACCGCCACCGCGACCGTCGACCAGACCCGCGATCTGCTTGATCACGTTACCGGCGTGGAAACCGGCCTTGACGGCGTCATCGGAGCCGGCAGCGAGCAGGGCCGGAGTGCCCTTCTCAGTCACGCTGGCGACGACACAAGCGACAGGGCCGGCGACCTTCTGGTGCACGGTATCCCAAACGTTGCGCAGGTCAGCGGCCTCGAGACCCTGAAGCTCAGCAACAACAAGCTTGTAGCCATTCAGCTCGACAGCACCCTCGATGGCGCTGGAGATCGCATCGGAGGAGCCACCAGTGAGCGCCTTCTTGAGCTTGTTGGACGTCTCGCGCAGCTCGGCCTGCAGGTTCTCCACGCGGGCGGGAACCTCGTCGACGCGGCACTTGAGCGCAGCGGCGGCGGCGTCAACGAGCGCCAGGCGGTCGGCCATGTAGTCGCGGGCACCCTTAGAGGTCACGGCCTCGATACGGCGGACATTGGAGCCCGTGGAGGACTCGGAAATGATCTTGAACAGGCCAATCTCGGCGGTATTGGCGGCATGAGTGCCACCACAGAGCTCGCGGGAGAACGGCTGGTCCTCGGCGCCCACGGAGACGACGCGGACAACATCGCCGTACTTCTCTCCAAACAGAGCGACAGCGCCGGCAGCCTTAGCCTCGTCAATGCCCATGACACGGGTCGCAACCGGCTTGGAAGCGAAGATCTGCTGGTTGACCAGGTCCTCGACAGCCTTGAGCTGCTCGGAGGACAGGGCCTCGAAGTGCGTGAAGTCAAAGCGCAGGTGCTCGGGCGTCACCAGCGAACCGGCCTGGGAGACATGCTCGCCCAGGACCTGCTTAAGGGCGGCGTCGAGCAGGTGGGTGGCGGTGTGGTTGCGGCGCAGGAAGCCACGGCGCTCGGCGTCGAGAGCGGCGGTCACAGCGGCACCGACAGTCAGCGTGCCATCGGCAACGTGCGCGACGTGGGCATACAGGCCGTTGTGGTTCTTGGTGTCGGCAACGGTCAGAACAACGCCCTCGGCGGAAAGCTTGCCGGCATCGCCCTGCTGACCACCCATCTCGGCATAGAACGGGGTGCGGTCAAGCACGACCTCGACGTCCTCGCCGGCGGCAGCGGACTCGACGGACTCGCCGTTGCGCACGATGGCGACAACCTTGGCGCCCTCGATCACATCGTTGTCATAGCCGTCGAACTCGGTCGCTGCGACCTTGTCGGAAAGCTCGACCCACACGTCGTTGAAGCTGCCCCAGGCGTCGCCCTTGGCATTGGCGCGGGCGCGGGCCTTCTGGTCCTCCATGCAGGCAGTGAAGCCGTCCATGTCGACGTCGTGACCAGCGGTGCCGGCGATCTCGACGGTCAGGTCGATGGGGAAACCAAAGGTGTCGTGCAGCTTAAAGGCAACATCGCCCGGAAGCGCAGCACCCTCGGCAAGCGCTGCCAGGGCCTCATCCAGGTAGACGCGACCGTAGTCGAGCGTCGTGGAGAAGCGCTCCTCCTCGGAGGCGACGATACCCTTGACGAGCGCGACGTTCTTGAGCAGCTCAGGATAGGCCTCGCCCATCTGAGCGTTGACCTCGTCGATGAACTTAGTCAGGAAGGTGCCCTCGATGCCCAGCAGGCGACCGTGGAACACGGCGCGGCGGAGCAGGCGGCGAAGGACGTACTCGCGACCCTCGTTACCGGGCAGGATGCCGTCAGAGATCATGAAGTCGACGGCACGGGAGTGGTCGGCGATGATACGCAGGGAGCGGCTGGCGCCAGAGTAATCGTCGGCGTCATAGGTCTTGCCGCTAATCTTCTCGCCCAGCTTGATGAGGTGCTGCATCAGATCGCCGTCGTAGTTGGCGGTCTTGTGCTGCATGATGGCGGCCATGCGCTCCAGGCCCATGCCCGTATCGAGGTTGCGGTGCGGCAGCTCCGGCATGGAGCCGTCCTCCTGGCGGTCGTACTGGGTAAAGACGAGGTTCCAGAACTCCAGGAAGCGGTCGCAGTCGCAGCCAGGCTTGCAGTCGGGGCTGCCGCAGCCGACCTCCTCGCCCATGTCAAAGTAGATCTCTGAGCACGGACCGCAGGGACCGGTGGGGCCAGCGGCCCAGAAGTTATCGTCCTCGCCCAGGCGGGAGATGTGGTCCTCAGCAACGCCCAGAGAACGCCACACGTCGTGGGTCTCGTCGTCCTCGGTAAAGACGGTGAAGTACAGGCGGTCGAGCGGCAGCTTGAACTCCTTGGTGATGAGCTCAAAGGCCCAGGCGCAAGCCTGCTGCTTGGAGACGCCGCCAAAGGAGAAGTCGCCGAGCATCTCAAAGAAGGACAGGTGACGGCCGTCCTCGCCGATGCAATCGATGTCGTTGGTGCGGACGCACTTCTGGCAGGAGATAGCGCCGATCTCCTTCATGGTCTTCTTGCCCTGGTAGTACTCCTTAAACTGGTTCATGCCGGCGTTGGCAAGCAGCAGCGAAGGATCGTCAGGGACGAGGGACGAAGAAGGATAGAGCTTAAGACCGCGCTCCTCAAAGAAGTTGAGGAACTTGGAGCGAATCTCGGCCGTAGTCATTGACGGGTAGTCAGCACTCATAGAGGGAATCTCCTCGGTTTCACATCGAAACAGTTCAAACGTAACGATATTACCATCCCGCCGCGCCTGTGCAAAAAAGAGGGTCGCCAAACAGCGACCCTCCAGCGAAAGTGCACGTTATTTAGTACTGCGCGATCCTTTGAAAAAGGACTGCTGTATAATTGCATATAAGATTCACCCGGAAGGAGCGATCGATGAAAAGCAAACGATTTGTCCTGAATGCACTTCTGGTTGTAGCACTTTTAGCGCTCTTAGCCTTCTCATGCTGGTACGCAAACCAACCATCATTTGGATACGTATTGTATACAGTAATGTCCGGCGATAAGGCTTATTACACTCTACGCGCAATTGACGTTCTCTTTTTCTATGTAGCCGGCCCCTTATCAATCGCTTTGGTCGCGTTTCTTGTCATTTACAACTTCAAGAAACGTTAATAGAACCTATTTAGAATCCGAATCGTCCATGGAGCCGTCGATGCCGGTTTTGGTTTCGTCGTTCATATTGAAATCGTCGTCTTTGGCGAAGGGATTCTTGAAAAAGCCCGTAGCATCGGGCTGAAGGCCCGAGAGCTTCATCCAGGGATTATCGAGCTCGGGTTTGGGCATGGCCTGGGCCTCGGGCGCGGTCTCGTTGCCGATGAGCTCGGACTCGTAGATGAAGGTGTCGTCGCCGAGCGCGTCGTAGGCGGCGACCGGGTTGCCATCGGCATCGCGGTACGGTGTGCCCTTAAACACGGCGCCGTCATAGGCCACAAGCTGGCGGCCGGTCTCATTCTCGAAGTAGTACACGAAGATACCCTTGAGGGCCGCACATAGCGGGATGGCAATAATCATGCCGATGGGGCCCATGAGTGCCGAGCCAATAACGAGCGCCGTGAGGCTCATGATGGGATGCACCTGCACCGAGCTCTGCATAACCTTAGGCGAAATCACGTTATCGGTGACGTTTTGCGCGACCATCGTCACGATGAGCGTCCATAACGCCAACATGGGACTGAACATGAAGCCGAGTACCGTGGCGATTGCTGCGCTCACCCAGGGACCGACGACCGGAACCAAATGCATGATGCCGGTAAAGATAGCCATGAGCGCCGCATACGGATGACCGATGATCAAAAAACCGATAAAGGCGAGGAAACCACCGCAGATGGACGTCACGACCATACCGCGCATGTAGCCGCCGACAGAGCGAGAAAGGATGGCGACCATAAAGCGGTACGAGGTCTCCTTCTCCTGACCGATGATGGTGCAAATCTCGTGATGCATGCGAGGGTAGTCGCAGGCCATCCAGTAGGCAAGCACCAGACCAAGGAAGATCACGAACAACTGCGAGGCCGTATTGGTGATGAGCGGGAACACACCGCGACCAAGCTCGGCAGCAATCTGAGACACATACTTCGATGCCACGGTAACCAGGGACGAAAGATTATCGTCCAAATACTCCTTGAGCGGCGTGTTGTTGAGCGTCTTGGCATGCGAGATCATCTCATTGAGATCGCCACCCGCAACACGAAGCTGCTCGGGCAGGCGGCTCAGGACTTCCATGATCTGACCAAAGAGAATCGGCGACAAGATGCAAACGACACCGACGAGCACGGCAACAACAACAATAAGCGCGATAAGCGAACCGATGCCGCGATTCACGCCATGGTGCTCGAGCCAGTTGGTGATCGGGGACATCACAAAAGCAATGATGGAGCCGACGGCAAGAAACTCAATAACCGGTGCCAGGATGCCCATAAGGTTAAAGATGACAGCAGCAATAACAATGCAGCCGACAACAGCCCAAATGCGCAGCGTCAGAATGCGGGTGTCGCGCAGCACGCGATCGGTTTGTTGGGGGTGCTCACTCATGAACGAATCATCACTCCGTCGGGGTCGATCTTGTCCTGAATCTTCTTAAGCGTGCGGCGCAGCAGACGCGAAACCTGTACCTGAGAAATACCCAGCTTCTTGGCGATCTCGATCTGGGTCATGCCCTTCACAAAGCGCAGCTCAATCACCTCGCGCTCGCGCGGCGAGAAATCACGGATGGCTTCCTCGATCACTAGGCGGTCATCGGTAAAGTCGAGCTCGTTGTCGTCGTCGGCGTAACGGTCGAGAATCGAGGGGGCATCGTCCGAATCGGACGCACCAGGAGCCTCGATGGGCACCGAGGTATAGGCCGAAGACGATTCCATGGCCTCCAGCACCTCATCGACCGTCACGTCCAAGTACTCAGCGATTTCCTCAACCTTAGGCGAGCGCTGTAGCTCGTTGGTGAGCTTATCGGTAGCCTGGTTGACCTTGGCCGAGAGCTCCTGCAAGCGACGGGGCACGCGCACGCTCCAGCCCTTGTCGCGGAAGTGACGCTTAATCTCGCCCAAGATGGTAGGCGTGGCAAACGTGGTGAACTCGAGTCCGCGCTCAGGGTCAAAGCGGTCGATAGCCTTGAGCAGGCCCAAATAACCAACCTGCATCAGGTCATCGAGCGGCTCGCCGCGGTTCTTAAACTTGTTGGCAAGAAACCTTACCAGGTTCATGTGGGACATGACGAGCTGCTCGCGTGCGTCCGGGTTACCGGTCTCTTTATAGCGACGAAACAGCTCGCGGGTTCTCTCCTTGTCCCAAGCGGTCTTACCGCTCCGGGAACGTTCGGTCATATTAGATATCCGCCTTGAGGTCGAGGGAAAGCGTCAGGGGCGCCGTAGTCTTTTCGTAGGAGTCGCACACGCTCGCGAGGATGAGCTCGGCATACACAGCGGCCTGGTCATCCTCGTCGACGGTGGCCTGGTCACCAAAGGTAAAGGTCATGCCAACGTGAGATTCGTCGACATCGAATTTGATCGAGATGTCATCGGAATCAACAGCCGTGCAGCCGAAAATAAATGCTTCCTCGGCAGCCATACGAATGTCCTCGATGCGATCGACGGACATGGAGCAGAGCGCACCGACATTTGCCGCCGTCATGCGCACAAGGCGCGCCAGACGCGGGTCGCCGGCAACGGTCAGCGTAATGGGGCAAGTTGCTTCGCTACTCATCGCAGGACTCCTCGGTGGTCTCGGCGGGCGTGTAGGTGTAATACTGGGCTGCTTTAGCAGCAGGCTTCTGTGCATCATTGTCACCAGCAGCGACATCGTCCCCGGCTTCGCCAATCAGGACACGCTCGGTCGGCTGCTCGGCTTCTTCGGCAGCGGAAAGCTTGCGCTCAGCGTCGGCCGCGGGAGCCTTCACCTTGTTAAAGAGTTTCTGCACAGCACCGGCGGCAGAGTCGGTCACGCTAGACACAGCATTGCTGGCCTCGGCCATGCTGCCCGTAACCTCAGAAATGTCGCGAACCACGGCTTCGACCTCTACGAGATTGGAGGTAAGGGCATCAACTGCCGTCTTGCTCGACTTAAGCAGCGGCTCCATCTGGGCAAGCGCCGGCGTAAGCTCATCGACAGCGCCATCGAGCTTTGCCACCACAGGCTGAGCCTCGGCGATGGTGTTGTTGAGGTCGTTCACGGTCTTATCGAGCGAGTCGACAACATTGCGGGTCTTGCGCAGGGTAAGCGCGAGCTCAGCGATGGCCCACACGCCGGCAACGGCGAGCAGCAGCAGGGCGATTTGAATGGGACTCATACAAGCCTCCCGGAAGAATCGAAATACAGACGCTTTTCATGGTACCCCAAAGGGGACCGAACATGCCAAGAGCAGCAACGTGGGACAAAAATATCAGCAGCTACCTCGGTGCATTCCCGCTGCGGTCTCGTTCGCTTTGCTCTACGCGCCACTCTTCCCAGCCGCGCCCGGCAGGCTGCCAAAATGCACCGCGTTCCAAGCCTTCGGGCAAATAGCGCTGATCGACCCAGCCTTCGGGATAATCATGTGGATACTTATACACACCGTATTCATCGCTGCCCGAGCGATGCCGATCACGCAGATAACTCGGCACCTCGCGAAGCCCACTAGAATGGATATCGGCCAGCGCCGCATCGATCGAAGCCTCACACGCGTTGGATTTTGGCGCCAAGCACACATAGAGTGCAGCCTGAGCCAGGTTAATGCGGCACTCGGGATAGCCAATGACCTCGGCAGACTTAAACGCGGCATGCGCCACCAAAAGCGCCTGCGGGTCGGCGTTGCCAACATCCTCAGAAGCGTGAATCATAATGCGGCGAGCGATAAACTTAGGATCCTCCCCAGCATCGATCATGCGCGCGAGCCAATAGATCGTGGCATCGGGGTCACTACCGCGCATGGACTTGATGAACGCACTGATGATGTCGTAGTGCATGTCGCCGTTTTTGTCATACGTAAAGCCGCGACGCGGGTTGGCAATCTTCACGTCATCCACGGTGATGGGATAGCGCTCCCCCGCCGCAGGCGCTGGCGTTCCCTCGGTATCGGGACGCGTGACGGCAATCTCGCTCGCAAGCTCGAGCGTCGTGAGCGCCGAGCGAGCGTCACCCGCTGCCAGCGTGCAAATGGTCTTGACCGTATCCTCATCGGCCGAGAACTTTCCGTTCAAGCCCTGTGGTGCCTCGAGCGCACGCTCAATAAGCGTGGCGATATCCTCATCCTTCAGATGTTCAAGCTCCACCACGCGCCCGCGCGACAACAGTGCCGAGTTGACCTCAAAGTACGGGTTCTCTGTCGTAGCGCCAATCATAATGACGGTACGGTTCTCAACTGCATGCAGCAGGGCATCCTGCTGCGACTTAGAGAAGCGGTGAATCTCATCGATAAATAGAATGGTGCGACGGTCGTACGTATTCAGGCGCGTCTTGGCCTCATCAATCACGCGACGCAGGTCCTTCACGGTACCCGTGACGGCGCTGACCTCGACAAACTCGCTCTTGGTATGGTTGGCGATAATGTGGGCCAGCGTCGTCTTGCCCGTACCGGCAGGCCCGTACAGAATCACGCTCGAAAGCACGTCGTGCTCGATCGCGGCACGCAGCCATGAACCCTTACCGACGGCCTTTTGCTGGCCCACGTACTCGTCGAGCGAATTGGGGCGCATGCGCACCGCAAGCGGCGCATTCTGAAAGGAACGCTCGCGCGTCGAAGCAGAAAAAAGGTCGTCCATAGCCATCCCGTGTATCAATCAAATACGTTTTCCACTAACAGTATACCGAATTAATACGAACTACCGTTCGTTAATATAGGTACGGTGCGGAAACTCCAGACCAGGGAACAGCTTGCTCGTCAGTTCGCAGAAATAACCGTCCGTCATGCTCGTGATATAATCCACCACGGCTTGATCCTTGTCGTCCTGCCAGGCATAGGTGCGATCATAGTAGGAAAGCTGCTGCTCAATGCGCGAAATATGGTGCTTAAAGATGTAAGAGGACTCGTCGCCACTGTTTAGATCCCGCAGGCAACGGTCGTAGAGCTTTACGAACGCCTCGCGCAGCTCCGCCTCGGAATCGCCTTCGATACCGCCCTTGCTATAGATCTTCTCGTAGTTCTCGCGCTTGGCTCGGCGAATTTCCTCAAACAGGTCCTCGCTCATCTCGATGCGCGGCTTACCATAGCTGTGCTCAACGATATCGATGGAGGCATGCGTGAGGATCCAACTGTTGTAGGCACCGCCCCGGCCATCATCAAAAGCGTCGGGCGAAAGCAGGCCCGCCGCGATCGCATCCTGACGGTCACGACCGACGTAGGCAAGAATATCCGAGATGCGAACGACGCAGCCCTCGAGCGTCATGGGACGCAGATGCTCAATTGCGCTATAGCCCGTGGCAATGCAATCCTCAACCGTCTGGTCAAACTGGTCAAAGGAGCCCATGTCCGAGAGCTCAAACACACGCTGCTCGTACTCGCCGTTATGGCATAGCACGCCGTCGAGCGTCTGGAGCGACACGTTGCGGCCATACAACGCGTCGAGCACGCGAACCGACTGCACGTTATGGAAAAAATAACGCCCCGTACGCTCATGATAGATATCGTTGAGGAAGCGCTCGCCGGCATGGCCGAAAGGCGTGTGTCCCAAGTCGTGACCCAGGCCAATCGCCTCGATCAGATCGCAATTGAGCCCCAGGGCGCGACCGATATCGCGCGCAATGCGGGAGACAAGCTGTACGTGCAAACCGCGGCGTGAAAGATCATCATTGCTACGGAAGCTAAAGACCTGCGTTTTGCCTGCATAACGGGTGTACGCCGGAAGATGAAGTATCTTTTCGGTATCGCGCATAAACGCCGGACGCATAAGCGTGCCTTTGTCGGCAGCGCGATCAATACGACGAATGACCTGATCATCGTTGCAACGATACGGGTTGACATAGCCCGAAGCACGATCGGCGACAATGCGCTCGACTAGTTCGGGCGACAACGCCGAGGGAATACGGTCCATGCGCGCCTTAATGACGGCCGTTTCTTGATTAGATGCCATGGCATGCTCCTTAAGAAGGATGCGCAATCGGTTACAATGTGCAGCCCACGACCTCGATTATGGCAAAAATCGGCACTAAAAACGGGAGCAATGGCAGGGAGCGCGATTTTGTGAAGAGGCAGGAGAGGGCCAGGGCCAGGAGTGCGACGGCAAATGCCACGATGCCACCCATAGGGTCGAGCGTGCAAAGCGCGAAGAGCGCCTTGGCATCCCCCATGCCGATGCCCGGCGCGTGGCGAAGGCGCCGCCAGAGCGACTCAGTGAGCACAAGGGCAAGGTAGACGATGACCGCAAGACCGGCGTGGTCAAGCGCTGTGTTCAAACCGAGGTCGAGCCAAACGCCCGCCAACGCCGCCACGGCACATGCGCCGGCAAGCCCATTGGGAAACCGTCGCTCTAGGGCATCAATTGCCACGCCGGCAAAGATGCAAATCCAAAACGGGATATAGACCATCGGACTCCTCCTCGAGCTGCATCGCAAAAGCAAAAACCACCACAAAGGTGCCTGTCCCCTTTGCGGTGGTTTTGGTGGTGGTTATTTGGCGCCTTGCATGACCTCGTCAAGGGTAACGTTGACGGCGTGCTGCGTCGGCACCCAGTCGACCTTCAGGAACAGCGCGGCCACCGTGATGGGGATATAGCTGAACATAAAGATCGGGAAGGTAAACAGGTTAGTCACCAGACGCCACTTTTGTGCGCAGTGAATGTGCTTGTACTCAAAGATAGTCGTGAGCAGCGCCAGGATAAAGAAAGTCTGATACATCATGGCGAAGGTCATAATGAGCGAAGCGGCACAGGCCTGCATCTCGACTTCGGTAGCCAAAAAGCCGTGCGAGAGTCCACCCACGATCAGGAACGTCGCATTGGCGAGCATCGAGATGAGCGACAGCAGCATACCCGGGGCGATCGTCATGAACATGTCGTAGGCGGCAAAGCGATGGTAGCGGAAGGTCGACTTGACCAGGTGCTTACCGTAAGTAAAGAACACCTGGTAGAAGCCCTTGGTCCAACGCATGCGCTGTTTCCAGGACGCCTTAAACGTCACGGGTTGTTCGTCAAAGAACTCCGCCGGCGCATAGCCAATGCGAATGCCGTGAATGGCGCAGAACGTGGTGAACTGAATGTCCTCGGTCAGCGTGTGGAACTGCCAACCGTGCATGCCCTCGATAACGCTGGCGGAGATGAGGTAGCCCGAACCCGAAACAGCGCAGGACGTCTTGCAGATATTACGCGCGTTGTTGAGGAAGCGCGCCTCGCGTAAATACCACGTGGCATTAGCTGCCGAGATCCACGAGCTGCCAAAGTTCTTGGAGTTGCGATAGCTCGTGACCACATGGAATCCCTGGTCAAAGGCATCGTTCATCTTGGACACGTAATCGCGGGAGATAACGTTATCGGCATCGAAGATAAAGTAGCCCTCAAACGTGTCGGGATACTCGTTGAGAATGCGGTCGAAGCCAAAGTCCATGACCCAGCTCTTGCCCTTGCGGGCCAGGTCATTGCGCTCGTAAACAATGGCACCGGCCTCGCGCGCGAGCTGCGCCGTGTTGTCGGTGCAGGCATCGGCGACCACGAAGACCTCGATAAGCTCGGACGGATAATCCTGATCCTTGATGGAGCGAACAAGGTTGGCGATCACGGCCTCCTCGTTATGCGCCGCGATAAAGAAGGCATAACGATGGAGCTTTTTGGCCTTAGGGGGCGCGACCTCACCACGAAGAGCGCCAATGACAAAGAAGACCACCTGGTACAGAAAACAGACCGTGAGCAGCGTGACGACAATCTGGTTGAAGATCACGATGGGTGTGTTGGTTTGTAAAAAGGCGAGCATGCAGGCTCCCAGCAACGCGTTACGTAAACAACCGTATATCTTACCGCAGGCTTACCGAGTTCAAGAAACCACCTAATACTGGCTAGGCTTCGAGAAGACCGAGCTGCGGAACGATTTCATCTCCAACGGCCGTGCGACCGAGCGAGCGCGGAGCCAGATCGTCGAGAACCGCAGCGAGATCCCACGGCAACTCGTCGCGGCACTCAATGCGCTCCCCCGTCACGGGATGGTCGAACGCCACGCGCCAGGAATGAAGGAACTGCCTGGTCAGGCCCTGGTCGGCGCGCGCATCGCACTTGCCGTAGAGTGGATCGCCCACGCAGGCGTGGTTGATATGACGCATATGCACGCGAATCTGGTGCGTGCGACCGGTAAACAGATGGCACTCTACGAGCGTATAACCATCGTCAAAGCGCGTGGAATCAAAGCGCTCGAGGACTTTAAAGGTCGTAATGGCCTGACGGGAAAAGGGGTCGTCCGAAACCGCCATCTTGACGCGGTCGCGCGTAGAACGGGCGATACCGGTATTGATGGTGCCCTCGTCCATGGCGATGTGCCCGTGGACAAGCGTGATATAGCGGCGGTCGAGCGTACGCGTGCGAATGAGATTTTGAAGCGCGCGCTGCGTGTCGTCGTCCTTTGCCGCAAGCATGAGACCCGAGGTATCGCGATCCAAACGATGCACGATCCCAGGGCGGTCCTCACCCTGCAGGGTACCAAGATGGTCGATGCCACAGTGGTAGACCAGAGCGTTCGCAAGGGTGCCGCTCTCGTGGCCATGGGCGGGATGGCACACCAGGCCCCGCTGCTTGGAGAGCACGATAAGGTAGTCGTCCTCGTAGCGGATATCGAGGGGAATGGCCTCGGGAATCACATCGGTCGGGTCGTGCGGCTCGGGCAAGTCGACCGAGATGCGATCGCCGGCGCGTACGGCGTACTTTTTAGAGAGACAAATCTCACCGTTGACGGCAACGGCGCCTCCCTCGATCAGATGCGCGCAGGCAGAGCGCGTGGGGCAGCCGTCGTTGGCACCCAGAAAGGCGTCGAGACGCTGGCCAGAGCAATCGTCGGCAACAAGAATATGGATGTCGGCCATTAACGCTCATTCCTTTCGCGAATCATGCGGGCACGCTCCCCACGCTGCTTGGCTTTGCGCTTGGCGCGGGCCTCATCACGGGCATTGAGCTCAGCAGTCGCATCGACCTCGCGAGCGGCGGGACTCAAGAACATGTAACCGATAAGCGCCAGCACAACACCGACCGTAATGCCGATATCGGCCACATTGAAGACGGGAAAGTCGATGAAGGTGGTGGCAATAAAATCGGTCACGAAGCCAAAGGCCAAACGATCGATAGCGTTGCCGATAGCACCGCCCGCAACCATCGCCATGCCCACAACCTCAAGATGGGCGAGCTGGGGTGCACGAACGAGGTACACGGCAATAGCGACAATGACCGCCAACGCCAGCACGGCAAACGCGATGCCATGCCCCTCGCCCATGCTAAAGGCAGCGCCAATATTGCGGACAAACAGGAAGTCGATCACGCCGGGGATGACGGTCACATGCAGTGCATCGCCCATGGCACGAACCGCAAGCTTGGTCAACTGGTCAACAAACAGCACAACGAGCGCCACCCCGCCAGCAACACCCAACCGCCAACCCAAAGGCGGCGTCATATCCCCAGTACGACCCAAATCAATCCCCTGCCCTCAGAACAATCGAATTCCGTTGAACGCAATTAACCATCTTATATTGCCATACGCAGAGCGCACGACATATCCACCAACGCAAGCGAAATAACCAGCACAAAACAAAAGCGACATTCCGAATAACGGAATGTCGCTAAATAGCTTTCGACTAAGAGCACAGGTCGAAAGAGAAGGCTCTAGTTCCAACAATGGAAAAGCCGCGTTGCCGTCACCAAAAGCGAAAACGTCCCTAAGCGAGCAAGGTGACGTGAAAGAGGAGGGAAGCGTACTTTGGTACGCGACCGACGATTGAACGTCAGATTGCCGCTTAGGGGCGTTTGCAGCGTCGGGTGGGTTAGGGGGTGTGAGAAACCCCGCAACAACACCCCCGCA
>DBEWII010000129.1:0-3485 GCA_048384935.1 Collinsella aerofaciens
CCAATTTGACTGAATTTCAAAAAAGTCAAAATTGGGGCTTGCGTCACGGCGAGACTTCCCGTATATTTCTTTCTTGCGCAAAGGCACAGCCGAGCGCAGCGATGCAGTCATTGGGATGTCGTCTAATGGCAGGACAGCGGATTCTGGTTCCGTCAATGGGGGTTCGACTCCCTCCATCCCAGCCATTGCATTTGCTACATATGGCCCGTTCGTCTAGCGGTTTAGGACGCCGCCCTCTCAAGGCGGAGATCACCAGTTCGAATCTGGTACGGGCTACCAAAATTGAACGCCCGGGCCTCGTAAGAGACCCGGGTTTTGTGTATTGACCGATGTTTAAGGCGCGCGTTGAGTCTGCCGCCCGGACCGAGGAGTTGTCATGGACCTGCCCATCAGCTTGCAAGACATCACATATGCCGAGAACTATCTGGCGCAGGGCGACCTGGCTACGGCGACGCCGCTGCTGGAGCGCCTGGTGGAGCTCGCCGAGGAGTATATCGACGCCGAGTGCAAGACGGAGGAGAAGCGCCAATACTTCAGCTTCGATAGCAAGTTTGAGCGCTTGGCCTATCGCCGCGTGGAGAAGGATCCGCGCGAGCTCGTGCAGGTTGAGGTGCCGTTTGACCGCCTGTACTCTGACATGGCGTTTGCCTACATTCGCCAGCAGGATTATGTGAGCGCTCGTAATGCCTTGATGCAGGCTGTGCGTTGGGACCCCATGAACTGCAACTATCGCTTGGATTTGGCCGAGCTGTTCCGCGCTCTCGAGGACAAGCAGGAGTGGGCTTCGCTTTCGTTTTCGGTGCTGGAGCGTGCAAGCGATGGCAAGTGCGCCGCCCGCGCTTACGCCAATCTGGGACAGTACTTCTTGGAGCCCGAGACCGAGAACATTTCGGCTGCCGTGGGCTGCGCGCGTCTGGCGCTGCGCCTGGCGCCCAACGATACGCATACGACGCGCCTGCTCAACAAGATCCATACTACCTATCCGGATGCCGCCGAGGAGAGCGACGAGCACGTGATGGGCGAGCTGGCGTTGCAGGGCGTTCCGACCTCACCTTCGGCCGAGATTGCAATCTGCCTGATTATGTGCGCGACCGATGCTGCAAGCGACGGCGACAAGCAGGAGGCGACGCGCCTGACGGTGCGTGCTCGCGACTTGGTGGGCGAGGAAGCCTGCGCGGCGATTATCAAACTGGTGCGCGAGAGCGATGCCGAACTCAATGCCGAGCGCAAGGCAAAGCGCGAGGCTGCGGGCTCAAACGCCGATGGCGCCAAGGAGGCCGACGATGCCCAGTAAGCGCGAGCGCAAACTCATCTCCAAGAATCGCTCGGCACATCACGAGTACTTTATCGATGAGACATTTGAGTGCGGCATTGAACTGAGCGGCACCGAGGTCAAGTCGATTCGCGAGCGCGCCTGCCAGATCACCGATACCTTCGCGCTGATCCGCGGCGGGGAGTGCTGGCTCGTCGGCCTGCATATCCATCCTTATAGCCATGGTGGCGTGTGGAATCGCGATCCCGACCGTCGGCGTCGTCTGCTGCTGCACCGCAAGGAGATCGACTTTCTTGACGGCAAACTTCGCAACCGTGGTTATGCGCTGGTTCCGTTGGAGCTCTACTTTAATACCGACGGCCGCGTAAAGCTGCTGCTGGGTCTGGGTCGCGGCAAGAAGCTCTACGACAAGCGCGAGGACATGGCCAAGCGTGATGTCCAACGCGAGATCGACCGCGCCCTTAAGGAACGCAACCGCTAGGCACTCTGCATAAGTTGCGGTGGAATACGGACTGTTTTGCCTGTTTGAGGGGCTATCCAGTCCCTATTTCACCGCAACTGCGGGTGTCTCATCTTTCTTACTGTTCTGACACATATGTCTCAAAGGCGGCGTCCGTTATGGGTGCCGCCTTTTTTGTGGGTACATACATCCATGAGGTTCCAACCCGAGCTAGGGGAGTGATCGTTATGGACAAAACTGCGTTCTTTACCATGCCGAGTGGCCTGTACGTGGTGAGCGCCGTGGCGGACGGGCTGCGTGCCGGCTGCGTTATCAACACAGCAGTGCAGGTGACATCCGCCCCGCCGCGCATCTCGATTGCCGTGAACAAGGAAAATGTCACGTCCGGCGTAATCGTATCGGCTAAGGCCTTTGCGCTGACCGTGATCGATCAGACGGTCGATATGCTCTATATCGGCAACTTTGGCTTCCGCACCAGCAGTGGCTACGACAAGTTTGCCAAGTACGAGACCCACGAGACCGCGCTGGGCATGCCCTATGTGCCCGAGCACGCGGCGGCGCTGTTTAGCTGCCGTCTGATTGATACCGTGGATGTGGGCACGCACCTGCTCTTTATCGGCGAGGTGGAGGATGCCGAGCGCTTGAGCGGCGAGGCCCCGCTGACCTATGACTACTACCACAAGGTGTTAAAGGGCAAGACGCCGCCCAAGGCTTCGTCGTATCAAGGCTAGAAATGTTCTAAAAATACTTGCATTATATTATTGAGAATATATACTAATAAGCAAGTACACCAGCAGTCACGTTCGAGAGGAGAACATCATGGCTGAGGAAAAGAAGACGTATAAGTTCGTGTGCACCGTTTGCGGTTACGAGGTTGAGGTCGACACGCCCGAGCTGCCCGAGGATTACGTATGCCCGGTCTGCGGCGTCGGC
This sequence comes from Collinsella aerofaciens, assembly GCA_048384935.1. Lineage (GTDB taxonomy): Bacteria > Actinomycetota > Coriobacteriia > Coriobacteriales > Coriobacteriaceae > Collinsella > Collinsella aerofaciens_CH. The sequence goes on from DBEWII010000129.1 coordinate 2,667, forward strand.
CCCGATGAGTTTGAGCTCGTCGAGGAGTAACTCGTAGACACACGGCGATTAGCCATACAGAGCTCTGTCCAAGGGCCCCGGTCGAATTCTCGGCCGGGGCCCTTTTGATTTATCTGACGGTTTAAAACGGCCTTACGTGTTACAGATTGAGACGTTATATCTGGACAGTCACGCCATCCCAATTACATCCCCGTTAGCAGCACGATGTCGAGAACCGTTACGATGACGCCGATCCCTACGAGCAGTGCGTTGAGCGGGCGCGAGTTGGCGTATTTGCCCATGACGCGGGCTGAGCTGGTGAGCCGTATGAGCACAAAGACCGTAATCGGCAGCTGGAGCGACAGCAGTGCCTGACTCCAGATGAGACCTTCAAAAGGATTTGGGACGACCAGACACGCCGCCACTGCGCCGGCGAAACAGGCCGCTACCCCGATCGAGGAATGTCGGTCGTGGATGTCGTATTCCTCGTCGAACATGCCCGCCGAAATGGTGCCCGCCGCCATGCCCGCCGTCACACTACTCGATATGCCCGCAAACAGCAGTGCCACCGCAAAGATAGTCGAGCTCGCCGGGCCCAAGATGGGGGAGAGCGTGTCCGCTGCGACGGCGAGGTCGTCTACGACAATGCCGTGCACAAAGAAGGTCGTTGCGGCCAGGATGACCATGGCCGAGTTGATCGCCCAGCCCACGCCCATCGAAAAGAGCGTGTCGAAGAGCTCGTAGCGCAGACGTTCCTCGATAATCTGCTCGACTTGGCCTTCGAAGTGCATGGTTTGGAGGACCTCGGAGTGCAGGAAGAGGTTGTGAGGCATAACGACC
>DBEWII010000130.1:0-16354 GCA_048384935.1 Collinsella aerofaciens
TGACCGAGCGAAAACCAAGCAGGCGGACACGCCGGCGGGACAGGGAGAGATATATGGAAGAAATGCCCAAGAACTACGATCCGTCGACCAACGAGCCGGCGATCCTGCAGAAGTGGCTCGACGGCGGCTACTACAAGCGCCGTGAGGGCGTGGGCGACTGCACCGTCACCATTCCGCCTCCCAACGTTACCGGCAAGCTTCACATGGGTCACGCTACCGACGACTCCATCCAGGACGCCATCATTCGTATGGCCCGCATGCGCGGCAAGTCCACGCGCTGGGTGCTGGGCACCGACCACGCCGGTATCGCTACGCAGACCAAGGTCGACAAGAAACTCAAGAGCGAGGGCATTAGCCGCCTGGAGATCGGTCGCGACAAGTTTGTCGACGCCTGCTGGGACTGGACTCACGAGTACGGCGGCATCATCGTCGAGCAGATCAAGCGTATGGGCTGCTCCGTCGACTTCGACAACGAGCGCTTCACCATGGACGAGGACTATGCCCAGGCCGTGCGCAAGGTCTTCTGCGACTGGTACCACGACGGCCTGATCTACCGTGGCAAGCGCATCGTCAACTGGTGCCCCAACTGCACCACCGCCATCTCGGACGACGAGGCCGAGTACAAGGACGAGAAGGGCCACCTGTGGCACCTGCGCTACCCGCTGACCGAGCCGGTCAACGGCCAGGACTACATCGTTGTCGCCACCACGCGCCCCGAGACCATGCTCGGCGACACGGGCGTCGCCGTTTCCCCGAAGGACCCCGAGAAGGCCGCCTTCGTGGGCAAGACCGTCAAGCTTCCCATCGTCGACCGTGAGATCCCCATCTTTGAGGATTGGCATGTCGACGCCAACTTCGGTTCCGGCTTTGTTAAGGTTACTCCGGCCCACGACCCCAACGACTACGCCATGGGTCAGGCTCACGACCTGCCGCAGATCAACATCTTCGACGAGCACGCAGTGGTCGTCGAAGGCTACGGCGAGTTCACCGGCATGAACCGCGACGAGTGCCGCGAGGCCGTCATCAAGTGGTTCGAGGAGCACGACCTGCTCGATCACGTCGAGGACCTCGATCACTCCGTCATGCACTGCTACCGTTGCGACGCCGCACTGGAGCCGTGGCTGTCCGAGCAGTGGTTCGTCGCCGTCGATAAGCTCAAGGGGCCGGCGCTCGACGCCGTCAACTCCGGCAAGGTCACCTTCCACCCCGCGCGCTGGACGCAGACCTACACCACCTGGATGGAGAACCTTAAGGACTGGTGCATCAGCCGCCAGCTGTGGTGGGGCCACCGCATCCCCGTGTTCTACTGCGAGGACTGCGGCTGGGAGGACGCCCTTACCGAGGACACCGACGTCTGCCCCAAGTGCGGCGGTCATCACGTACACCAGGACGAGAACGTGTTGGACACCTGGTTCAGCTCTCAGCTGTGGACTTTCGCCACGCAGGGCTGGCCGCAAAAGCCGGAGCTGCTCGAGGGACATCACCCCACGACGGCGCTCGTCACCGCGCGCGACATCATCGCGCTGTGGGTCGCCCGCATGGTCATGAGCTCGCTGTACTTCCTGGACGAGGTGCCGTTTAAGGACGTCGTCATCTACCCGACGATCCTGGCCAAGGACGGCAGCCGCATGTCCAAGTCCAAGGGCAATGGCGTTGACCCCATGGACCTCATCGGTATGTACGGCGCCGACGCCATGCGTTACAACCTGCTCACGCTGTGCACCAACAACCAGGACGTCAAGTTCGACGCAAACATCGATAAGAAGACCAAGAAGCTCATCGACAGCCCGCGTACCGACCAGGCCAAGTCATTTGTGACCAAGATCTGGAACGCCAGCCGCTTCCTGCTCATGAACATGGAGGGCTACACGCCCGGCGAGCCCGTCGTGGAGACGCCGGCCGACGCCTGGATGTTCAGCCGTCTGGCCAAGGCCGTCAAGATGGTCACCGAGGGTATTGAGAACTACACCTTTGGCGACATGGCTCGCGGTGTGCAGCAGTTCTTCTGGAACGAGGTCTGCGACTGGTACGTCGAGGTTACCAAGGCCCGCCTGAAGGGCGAGGGCCGTCTGCAGGCTCAGCGCAATCTGATCTTTGTGCTCGACACCTCCATTCGCCTGATGCACCCGCTTATGCCGTTCGTTACCGAGGAGATTTGGGACAACATGCCGGCGAGTGTGCTCGACCTGGACGCCGAGGGCAACGTGGACCGCGTCGAGGCGCTCATGATCGCCAAGTGGCCGGAGCCCGCCGACTACGTCAAGTACGTCGACGAGCCCGCCGAGCGCGCGTTTGAGCTGTGCCGCGCCGTCGTTTCCGCCGCTCGCGCCACGCGTTCGCGTTATCGCTTGAGCCCCAAGGCTGAGCTCGACGTGGTCGTGCGCGCTGGTGCCGAGGACATTGAGAAGCTCGAGAGCCTGCGCTCGACCATCGAACCGCTGGCAAACACCGCCTCGCTGGTCATGGGTACTGATGTTGAGAAGCCTGCCGCGAGCATTGCCGTAGTCGATAGCGGCGTCGAGGTCTTTGTGGTGCTCGAGGGCAAGGTTGACCTTTCGGCCGAGAAGGCACGCCTGGAGAAGGAGATCGCCGCGGCCCAGAAGGAGCTCGCCGGCTGCGAGAAGACGCTGGCCAATGAGGGCTTTGTGGCCAAGGCCGCGCCCGCGGTGGTCCAGAAGAAGAGGGACCGTACAGCTGAGCTCAAGGAGATCCTGGCGGCGCTGACTGCTCAGGTTGCTGACTTCTCGTAGGTCTAACTTGGGGGCGCGTCCCGATGCTTTGCTCTCCGCTGCGGACAGTCCTGCGCAAGACGGACAGCACTTTAAGTGCTGTCCTTTGCGTGCGGAACTTGCGGCGAGCAAAGCATCGGGCCGCTCCTAGTTCGTTTAAGTGGTTGTTTGCATCTGGCGTGTTGGGGCCACTGGGTTGTGGCCTTGATCTTGCTGCAATCGGGTAAAGGCTGAAATTGTCAACGCGAGGGGCTCATTCTTTTTGATGAGCCTCTTTTTCTGTTATGGGGGACTTTGGGTTATGGCTAAGCGTTCTGGGTCGTATGTCGTTCCTTTCTCGTTTGAGTTGCTTTCGTTTGATGAGGCTGTTGGGCTGGCTGCTGATACGGGGCGGATTTCTGGGGATGCTGGGCCTCTGCTTGAGACGGTTGTCGATATGCTCGATGAGCTGGGGCGTCCGGATGAGTATTTCGATTGCATTCAGGTTGCCGGTACCAATGGCAAGACTTCGACTACGCGTTTTTCGGCTGCTATCCTTCACAGCGAGGGGCTCAAGACCGCGCTATATACGTCGCCGCAGCTTGTTCGCTATCCCGAGCGCATGGAGGTCGATGGACGCGTTGTGAGCGACGAGGCCTTTGCCCGTGGCGTTTCGGCAGCTGTCGAGGCGGGACATCGCGTGAATGCGCGTCGTGTGGCGGTGGGGGAGCGTGCCTATACCATCACGCCGTTTGACCTGCTGACGGCTGCCGCGCTTGTGGTGTTTGCCGAGGCTCGTGTGGATGTTGCCGTGCTCGAGGTTGGCATGGGCGGGCGTTGGGACGCCACGAGTGCGACCGATCCCGTCGCCGTTGCCATCACGGGTATCGGACTCGATCACACACGTATTTTGGGCGACACGCTCGAGGCCATTGCGGGGGAGAAGGCTGCGGTCATAAAACCCGGGCGCCTGGTTGTACTGGGTGAGGGCACGCATGAGGCGAGTGTTCAGCGCGTGATGGATGCGCGTTGTCGCGAGTGCGGCATCGTGCCGCTCGCGGTGAGCCATGCCACGACCAAGGTGCCTGCGCATGTGGGCGACACGGTTGAGTTTAGCTGCACCACGCCGCGCGCGATCTATACGTCGAGCATGGTCAAGCCGGCCTATCAGCCGCAGAATGCCGCGTGCGCGATTATGCTCTGCGAGGGGTATCTTGGTCGCGAGCTCGATCATGACAAGCTCGATGCGTCGCTTATGGGCTGCCCCACGCCGGGTCGCTTTGATGTGCTGGGGACCGATCCGCTTAAGCTGATCGACGCCTGCCATAACCCCCAGAGCTGCGAGAACTTTGTGAGCGCGCTGGACGAGATCGATCCGTGCGTTGAGAATCGCCCCACGCTGCTATGCGCCGCGCTGGCCGACAAAGACGTGGCGGGCATCATTGACGTTCTGGTTCCGGCGTTCCCCCGCGTGGTCGTGACTCAGACCGATTCCGATCGCGCCCTGCCAGCAGAGGAGCTCGCCGCCCTCGTTGATGCCGATAAGCTCGCGGGCGTATATCCAAGCGTATCCGAGGCCCTCGCTGCCTTCGATGCCGCAGACGAGCCTTTCGTAGCCGCCGGCACCATCACCCTAGCCGGCGAAGTAGCCGGTCTGCTGCGCTAACCCATTCCCTCATCAGTTGCGGTGAAATACGGACTGTTTAACAAGCCAGAAGCCTCAAACAGTCCGTATATCACCGCAACTCAAAAGCAGTCAATTTGGGACGGGGCTTTTTTAGCTGCCCTGTACCCCGAGTTGACTCGCTTGTCACGAAATGGGCCTATTTACTACGTTTGACCGGTAACCCTTGACCATAGCGAGAATCGCGAAATTAAAACCGCAGGTAGAAGGCTTGCCAGTTTTCGAAAACGCGGGTGTGGTCGACCCGTGTGGGTCAAACGTAGTAGATAACCCTTTTTCGTGGCGCATCTCTAGACTGTCAAATTGGTCGACTTGGCCCCATGGTAGTTGCGGTGAAATAGTCCCTGGATTATGCCTCTGTGGGCCAATCTGGGAACTATTCCACCGCAACTTATTGAGGGGCTATTGGGTAAAGGCTAGTCTAGGCGGACTGGATCGTGGGGGTAGGCGTTGAGAATCTCGACGCCGGTCTCGGTAACCAGGGCCAGGTCCTCGATGCGGACGCCGGTGCGGCCGGGGAGGTAGATGCCCGGCTCGATGGAGAACGTCATGCCTGGCTCGATAACCTGTTCGTTGACCAGCGAGACGTCGCCCGGCTCGTGGTCCTGCAGACCAATCGAGTGTCCCAGGCGATGAGTAAAGTACTGCCCATAGCCCGCACCCTCAATCACGTCGCGCGCGGCGCGGTCCAGATCGCACATGCGCACGCCCGGGGCGATGAGCGCCTCGGCAGCCTCATTGGCGCGGCGCACGATGTCGTAGATGCGTGCGGTCTCCTCGTCCGGCTCGCCCCAAAAGAATGTGCGTGTCATGTCCGAGCAGTAGTTGCGGTAACGGCCGCCAATGTCGAACAGCACCACGTCGCCGCGCTTGAGTACGGTGCCGTCGGGCTCGTGATGCGGGTCTCCTGCGTTGGCGCCAAAGCTTACGATGGGCGGAAAGCTAAAGCCCTCGCAGTCGTGCTTGCGGTACAGGCCGAGCATCTGGTCGGCAATTTCGCGCTCCGTCACGCCCTCGTGAACGAGCTTGATGGCGTCGGCCATCACGGCGTCGTTGGCGGCCGAGGACACGCGCATGAGCTCCTGCTCGGCGGCATCCTTGTGGGTGCGTGCCGCGGTGACGGCAAAGTCGCCCAGGAAGAACTCGCTGGCGGCATGGCGCTCCATGAGCGGCATCAAAAAGCCGGAGCGCATGACGGTGTCGATACCGAGCGGTTTGGTCGGATCGATCTCGCGTGCGATGGCGTCGGTCACGACGTCGGTGTCGTTGTGGTAGGCCACGCGGGCATTATCGTACTCGGGCAGCTGATGCAGGGCGTTGACCAAGATCACGGGCTCGCTTCCGCGCGCGAGCAGCACGCCACAAAAACGCTCGAACATATCGGCATAAAAGCCGGTCAGGTAATAAATCGACCACGGGTCGTTTACGAGCAGCTGCGCGCCGGGGTGCTGAGCCTCGAGCGCATCGAGCACGCGCGCCACGCGCTGATCATCGACATGTGCCATACATCGTCCTTTCGCTAGGTTGCCACCATGGTATCCCATGCCCGGCAGCTAGGGACGTTCCTTTTATGCCGGCACTTCGGGACACTTCTTGGCATGGCCAGCCTAGCGAACGTTCGGGCAAAAGTAGTCATTAGAGGCCCGTCCCAAATGGGCTGGTTTCAAAACAATGGCGGATTACGGGGGTGGACCTGTATTACTTGACCATGGGAAAAATCACGATATTAAAATCGCAGGTAGACGGCTTATCAAAAATCGAAAACTGCCGGTATGGATGGGGGTCTCCGAATCAGCCCCGTAATCCGGCATAGTTTTGAAATGGCACCAAAGTAGGCACAAGCTAAATTCCGATTCCGAGGATAGTTGCGGTGGAATAGTTCCTGGATGCCGGGGTTTTGGCGGAAATCAGGAACTATTTCACCGCAATTGAGGAGGGACGGGGTTGATGGTGGGGTAGCAAAAAGAGCCCCGTCCCTAATTAGCTACCAAATGAGCTGCTTAGGCTGGGTCGATGTCCATGCTGGCGATTAGGTTGATGTTGGTGTTTAGGAGGTTCTCTAGCACGGCGTCGCCCATGCGGATGGGGGCTTTGACCACTAGTCCGCGGATGAGGGCCATGGCTTGGGCGTGGAGCACCAGCGGGATGGCTTCGGCCGTGCGCACGGGCAGCAACGCCTCGTCGCCTCCGGATACGGCCACGGTAGTGGTGAGCACGCGCATGGGGCAGGTGAGCTCCTGGTGAGCGAACTTATCGCCGCGCGGGCAGTTGTTGCCGGTTACGGAGTGCACTTCTACCACGGCGCCGTCTGCGTCACGCTCTACCTCTACGGTCAGGAGGCATTCGGATGGGCAGGTGGTGCAGTTGAACTGCAGCGTCTCGGTCGCGTTCGTGCTCATGAGCTATGCCTCCTCAATGGGATCGACAGACAGAATAATCTCTCTAGCACCTAGGTCGAGTGCGCGCTGAATCACCTTCGCCGGCAGAGGGAAGCTTTCCATGACGCTCGGTTTAAACGCGCGGACCTTACCGGCGAGCAGTTCTTCGCCTTCGGCCAAGATCCTCACGCGGGCGGCATCGACCGGCCGGCGCACGCGGAAGTTGAGCTTGGTGATCGCCACAGCCGTAATGCGTCCCGGCAGCGCGTAGCCCGCGATGCCGGCAGGGGAGACGGTGAGCTCGCAGTTCGGAACGGTGCCCGCGTCGGTCCCCAGCGCGTACGCCGCTGCAGCTGCGCCAGCCCTCTTGGACTCGGTCGTTACGTTGTCGGCCAGGTCGTGCACGTGCAGTACGTTGCCGCAGGCAAAGATGCCCGGCACGCCCGTCTGCAGGCTCTGGTCCACCACGGCGCCGCGCGTGTGCGGGTCAAGCTCAACGCCCGCGGCAACCGAAAGCTCGTTCTCGGGAATCAGGCCCACCGAGAGCAGCAGTGTGTCGCACGAAACGATGCGCTCGGTTCCCGGTATGGGCGCAAGATGCTCGTCGACCTGGCTTACTTCGACGGCCTCCACGCGATCGTGTCCGATCACGCGCGTCACGGTTGTGGACAGGTGCAGCGGAATGCCAAAGTCGTCCAGGCAGTTCTTCACATTGCGACACAGGCCATTGGCGTACGGCATGAGCTCATACACGCCCTCGACCGAAATCCCCTCGAGCGTGCAGCGGCGTGCCATGATAAGCCCGATGTCGCCCGAGCCCAAAATGACAGCGCGCGAGCCGGGCTTAAGGTTTTCGATATTGATGTATCGCTGCGCCAGGCCCGCCGTAAACACGCCGGCGGGACGACTGCCGGGGATCTTGATCTCGCTGCGCGTGCGCTCGCGGCACCCCATGGCAAGGACGACCGCGCGTCCGGTGAGCTGCAGCATGCCGGCGGGGCTCATGAGCGTGACGGTATGGACTGCGGTGGCTCCCGCACCCTCGCTCGAATCGATCCCAATCACCATGCTGTCCAAGAACAGCGCAATGTCGGTCGCGCGCACCTGGTCGATAAAGCGCTGCGCGTACTCGGGACCGGTGAGCTCCTGCTTAAAGTGCGAAAGGCCAAAACCAGGGTGGATGCACTGGCGCAGGATACCGAGCAGATGCTGCTCGCGCTCCACGATGGCCACGTGCGCGCCGGCCTTTTGCGCGGCAAGCGCAGCCGCCATGCCAGCAGGCCCGCCGCCGATGACGACCACGTCGAAGGCCTGCGTCGACACCGACGCTACAGCTCCGGCCTCCGCGCGTCCGTCGCGCATATCAAACGTTGCCATCCTAGCGCACCCCCTTCAGCGGTCCCTCAACCAACCAAGATCCGGTATCCTCCAACAGCACCTCGCTGGGGTCGCAGCCCAGCTCGCGCGCGATGATCGCCACCACGCGGCTCTGGCAAAAGCCACTCTGGCACCGACCCATGCCGGCCCGGCAGCGGCGCTTGACGCCTTCGACCGAAACCGCGCCCGGGCGGCGTCGAATCGCGGCCACGATCTCGGCCTCGGGCACCGTCTCGCAGCGGCAGACGATCTGCCCCCACGCGGGGTCGGACTCGATGAGCTCTTCTTTGCGCGTAAGCGGCGCGCGGTCAAAGTCGTCCGGCGCGCGGCGAATCGGGTCCCAATCGTCCCGTTCGCGCAGGGGCACGCCGGCATCGCGCAACACCTGTTCCATACGCTCGGCAATGGCCGGCGCGCTCGCCACACCCGGCGACTGAATGCCCGCCGCCTGGAAAAGCCCCGGCACCACGGCCGACTGTCCAATAAAGAAGTCGTTCGTTCCCTGAATGACCGGACGCCCGCCGGCAAATGCGCGCACCACGCGGCGCGTATCCAGATCGGGCACCAGCTTGCGCGCGCCGGTCAGCAGCGCGTCCACATCGCTCGCATAGGTCTGCGTGTCGCCCGGCTCGCGCACGGCAGCCGTGGCGGTGATCACGGTGTTGCCATGCACAGTGCCCGTCACGATAACGCCCTTCGACACTGGCGTCGGAACGGGGTAGAGCGGCATGAGCGTGCGCGGCTCCTTGTCCAGCACCACGATGTTGCCCTGACGCCAGACCATCTGGAACTTCTCGGCGCCCGCCATATGCGAGATGTCGGCGGCGCCGTTGCCCACGGCGTTGATCAGGTAGCGGCAGCGCACGTTGCCAGCGGGGGTCGCCAGCGTAAAGCGCGCGTCGTCACCCGAGCGCGCGACTTCAATCGCTTCCACCGGAGCGGACCGCATAAACGTCACCCCGTTGGCCACGGCGTTTTCCAGCGCGGCGATGGCAACCTCAAACGGGTCTACAAACCCAGTCGAGGGGCACCACAACGCGCACGTTGCATCGGCACTGGCGCGTGGCTCTAACTCCTGGATGCGGTCGGGTCCGACGATTGACAGCTCGGGCACGCCGTTGGCAAGGCCGTTGCGCCGCAGTTGTTCCAGGTGCGCGCGGTCTTCGTCGTTAAACCCCAGCACCATCGAACCGGTACGGCAAAACAAAAAGCCCAGCTCCTGCGCCCATGTACCGTACAGCTCGCAGCCACGGGCGTTGACCTGCGCCTTTACCGTGCCCGGCGCCGGATCGTAGCCGGCGTGCACCAAGCCGCCGTTGGCCTTCGACGCGCCCAGCGCAATATCGTTAGCCGCCTCGATTACGCATATGGACAGGTCAAACCGCGCGAGCTGCCGTGCGATGGCGCATCCGGTGATGCCCGCGCCCACAATTGCGATATCAAACGTTTCTGCCACGGTGCCTCCAAGACAAGTTGACAGGCTGTCAATAAGACTATCCTACGGTCCACACACCCCTAGCGCGGCGGCAATGCGGCGAACAGCCCCGCAATACCCGCCAACGGCAGGCGAGGGGAGACCCTGTAACGTCGATAACCTCGTCTGCCGACAACTACGGCAACCGTTCGTCTCGATCTGTAACAGTTAGACGAGGATTTGGGTCCCAGATGTTACAGATTGAGACATTTGCCATGCGGGTCCTCCGTTTGTCTCGATCTGCAACATCTAGACCCGGATTCCGCTCCCACCTGTTACAGATTGAGATGTTTGTGTCCGCGCCAGCCCCGTACCTAGCCGTAGTCCCATATAAACAAACCCCGTGGTAAACTTGACCGGACTGTTAATATTCCGAAAGGTACCCATAATGTCCAAGTACATCTCCGAGCTCATGTCGCCGCAGCTTATGGGCGTCGTCTATGCTTTCGTTGGCTTTATCATCGCCCTGTATGTGCTGTCGGTCGTCTATGTGTTTATCGACGCTCGCCGCCGCGGCGCCAGCGCCTACGTGGCATGGGGCATCATCGCCCTGATCCCGTTTGTGGGCCTCATCGCCTACCTGGTCCTGCGCCCGCACTCCTACGCGGCCGACCGCGAGGAGCAGGAGCTGGACATGGCCCTGCGCGAGCGCCAGCTTGCCCAGTACGGCACCTGCCCGCAGTGCGGCGCCCCCATCGAGAAGGACTTTGTCGTCTGCCCGGTGTGCGACACCCAGGTTCGTAACGTGTGCCCCGGCTGCCATCGCCCGCTCGACGCGCACTGGAAGGTCTGCCCCTACTGCCGAACTCGCATCCAGTAACGCATCCATCGCCGGGCCGGCCGCAAGCCACGGACACCGTGCGCCACACGCAAGCCGTACACGCGCCGCACGCCCCGCAGCCCCGCCCCCACACGATGAAGCATGCGTAGAAAATCGCCCGCCGTGCCATTAAGGTGCGGCGGGCGCTTGTATACCAAGGCAACCTGCCTATAATGATGCAAGTCAAAAACGCCGAGCGCATTGCACGCACTTGCATCAGGCATCCGAGAGGAGAAAACATACCCATGAAGGCACTCTACAATGACGGTTCGGTGGCCGAGCTCCCGCAGGACGAGGTCACGCACGTCATCCGCCACTCTGCCGCGCACATCATGGCGCAGGCCATCAAGCGCCTGTATCCCGAGGCCGACTTTGCCTACGGCCCCGCGACCGACAACGGCTTCTACTACGACGTCGACCTGCCCGAGGGCGTTAAGATCAGCGAGGACGACTTCCCCGCGATCGAGGCCGAGATGAAGAAGATCGTCAAGGAGAACCTCAAGTTCTCCGTGTACGAGAAGCCCCGCGCCGAGGCCATCGCCCTTATGGAGGAGCGCGGCGAGAAGTACAAGGTCGAGCACATCGGCGACCTGGACGACGACGCCCGTATCACCTTCTACCAGCAGGGCGACTACATCGACATGTGCGTCGGCCCCCACATCTGCTACACCAAGGCCCTTAAGGCCTTTAAGCTCACCGGCGTCTCGGGCGCTTACTGGAAGGGCGACAAGGACAACAAGATGCTCACCCGCATCAACGGCGTCGCCTTTGCCACCAAGGAAGAGCTCGACGAGCACATGCACATGCTGGAGGAGGCCAAGAAGCGCGACCACCGCAAAATCGGCCGCGAGATGGACCTCTTTATGATGCGCGACGAGGCCCCCGGCTTCCCGTTCTTCCTGCCCAACGGTATGATCCTTAAGAACACGCTGCTGGACTACTGGCGCGAGATCCACCACAAGGCCGGCTACGTGGAGATCTCCACGCCGCTCATCATGAACAAGCAGCTGTGGAAGACCTCGGGCCACTGGGACCACTACAAGGACAACATGTACTCCACCGTTATCGACGACGAAGAGTACTGCATTAAGCCCATGAACTGCCCGGGCGGCGTGCTGGTGTACGCCTCCAAGCCGCACTCCTACCGCGAGCTGCCCATCCGCGCCGGCGAGATTGGCCTGGTGCACCGCCACGAGCTGCGCGGCGCCCTGCACGGCCTGTTCCGCGTGCGCTGCTTTAGCCAGGACGACGCGCACCTGTTTGTGCGTCCCGATCAACTGACCGACGAGATCGTGGGCGTGGTCAACCTCATCGACTCCGTGTACCAGAAGTTTGGCTTTAAGTATCACGTCGAGCTTTCCACCCGCCCGGAGGACTCCATGGGTTCGGACGAGGACTGGGCGCGCGCCGAGGAAGGCCTGCGCACCGCTCTGGAGAAGCTGGGTATGGACTACGAGGTCAACGAGGGCGACGGCGCCTTCTACGGCCCCAAGATCGACTTCCACCTGGAGGACTCGCTCGGCCGTACCTGGCAGTGCGGTACCGTGCAGCTCGACTTCCAGATGCCGCTCAACTTTGACCTGGAGTACGTGGACGCCGACGGCACCAAGAAGCGCCCCATCATGCTGCACCGCGTGTGCTTTGGCTCCATCGAGCGCTTCATTGGCATTCTGATTGAGCACTTTGCGGGCAAGTTCCCCACTTGGTTGGCTCCCGTGCAGGTCAAGGCGCTTCCCGTCTCTGAGAAGAGCCGCGACTACGCTCACGAGGTGTGCGCCAAGCTGGAGGAAGCCGGCATTCGCGTGGTCTGCGACGACCGCGACGAGAAGATCGGCTACAAGATCCGTGAGGCTCGCAGCATCGACCGCGTGCCCTACATGCTCATCTTGGGCGAGAAGGAGGTCGAGGCCGGCAACATCTCCGTCCGCGATCGCTCCAACGAGACCGTCCAGATGAGCGTTGACGAGTTTGTGGCCAAGGTGCTCGAGGAGATCAAGACCCGCGCCTAGCACAAACAATACAAGAATTAACAAAGGCGATCGTCCTCGCGGGCGGTCGCCTTTTTGTTGTCTATAGAAGAAAAGCCGCTGGTTAGAGCGGCTTTTTTGTTGTGCAAAAAGGTACAGGTTTTTGTAGAGGGGTATGGAGATGCGCCCATTCGCCGCGCAATTTGTGCAATCTGGTAAAACGTGAGCGGTTTGCTCGTATAATGAGCAACGTCGAAAGATACAAAAACCTGTACTTTTGCGACTGCGCCTAGCTGCGAGCGAGAAGCCTGTTCTTAACGCCCCTGCATCTGCGTGCGTCGCGGAGCTGGAGAAGGGGGCGAGAACATGGAACGGACAATGCGGCGCCAAGAGCAGCTGCCCGGTGCTTTTAACGGCGCTATCACCAAAAGCCAGCGCGGCCGCGTCCGCTGGTATCTGGTCCACACCCCCCATGGTAAAGAACGCGAGACCTGCGAAAAGGTCCGTCGCATTATCCCGCACGAGCTGATGCAAGACGCTTTTGTGATGCAAAAGGAGTTCTGGTTTAAGCGGGACGGAGCCTGGTCGCTCCAAACCAAACCCATGTACAAGGAATACTTCTTCGTCGCCACGCGCGATGCTGCCCTGCTCGACAAGGCTTTGGCTCAGCTGAGCTTTGGCTGTCGCATTGCCGGCAGTAAGGAGCGGGCCTATGCGCCCATGCCGGACGATGCGCAGGACTGGTACCGCAGCGTGCTCGACGATAACGGCGTGGTGCGCAACAGCGTGGCGCGCATAGAAGACGGTGTGCTGCACATAGAGCAGGGGCCCTTGGTGGGGCAAGAGGCCCGTGTAAAGAAGATCGACCGTCATAAACGCTGGTGCCTGGTGGACGTGGGCGAAGGCGACTTCGCTTTTAGGGAGCTGCTTGCGCTCGACGTGCCCAGCAAAACGTAAGGGAGACGTTGCGCTGGTAATTCATTCGTTATTTGATTTCATCGATGGGGGCGTGTCCCTGGGAACAGGGACGTGGATTTGAACTTGACTACTAAAGAAGTGACAGGGCAAAACGCGCCGGTGGGGGCCGTGCTGGTCGCCCAGGCCATGAGCGGCGACGACGCGAGCATGCGCTACAAGGGCATGCAGGCCGTGAAGGACTGGGACCGCACGCGCCTGGGCTACCGCGCCGTAAAGCGCGTGTTCGACATTGTGTTCAGCGGCTGCGTTCTGGCCGTCATCGCCATTCCGAGTCTGGTGCTCGCCGCGGCCATCCGCCTGGAGAGCGAGGGCAACCCGTTCTACAGCCAGATCCGCGTGGGCCAGACCCGCCGCGACGGCAGCCTGTCCACCTTCCGCATGTGGAAGTTCCGCTCCATGTACAGGGACGCCGACGAGCGTCTCGCCGAGCTCAAGGAGCGAAACGAGATCGCCGGCGCCATGTTCAAGATGAAGGAAGACCCGCGCGTCACCAAGATCGGCAAGTTTATCCGTAAGCACTCCATCGACGAGTTCCCGCAGTTCGTGAACGTGTTCCTGGGCCAGATGTCCGTCGTGGGCCCGCGCCCGCCGCTGCCCAACGAGGTGGCCGAGTATACAGAATTCGACCTGCAGCGTCTGGCGGTTAAGCCCGGGATCACCGGCTGGTGGCAGGTCACGGACCGCAACGATACCGACTTCGACGGCATGGTTCGACGTGATCTCGAGTACATCGCCAAACGCGGTCCCATCACGGACCTGAAGATTGTTCTCCTCACGGTCGTTGAGGTCTTTACCGGTGGCGGTGCTTGCTAAATGGCTGAACCGATTAGAGTAGCTCAGGTTGTTGGCAAGATGGTTGGCGGCGGCGTCGAGGCCGTCGTCATGAATTACTACCGCCATATTGATCGCAGCAAAGTGCAGTTCGATTTTCTTGTCGATTCCGATTCGACGCTTGTTCCCCGCGAGGAGATTGAATCTTTAGGTGGCAGGGTTTTTGAGATTCCTCCCTACCAGCATGTTGTCGAATACCAGCGAGAGCTTCAGCGCCTCTTTAAGGAAGAGAACTGGAAGATTGTGCACAGCCATATCAATGCGCTTTCTGTCTTTCCGCTTCGCGCTGCTAAGAAGGCGGGCATACCTGTGCGTATAGCCCACAGCCACTCTACAAGCGGAAAGGGGGAGTTTGCTAAAAATGTCATCAAAGGCTCTTTGAAGCTGTTCTCAACAAGGTATCCGACTGATTTGGCAGCCTGCACCGAGCATGCTGGAAAATGGCTGTTCGGTTCATCCCGTTTTACTGTTTTTAATAATGCTATCGATTTGAACAACTTTTCTTTCAATCGATCGATTAGGGACGAGCGACGTGCTCAGCTCGGAGCGAAGGACGATACGCTGGTATTGGGGAATATCGGTAGGTTCATCTCTCAGAAGAACCAGTTGTTTTTGCTTGATGTTTTCAAGGCAGTGCATGCTCAGAATCCTGATTCCATCCTTGTCGTCTGCGGCGATGGAAAACTGAGACCTCAAGCGGAGGAAAAGGCATGCTCACTTGGCATTGCCTCGGCGGTGCGTTTTCTCGGCCAGATTTCTGATGTGCAGGACGTCTATCAGTCGCTCGATTTATTCGTGCTCCCCAGCCTGTACGAGGGCCTCGGAATGGTCGCGATTGAGGCCCAGGCTTCCGGTCTCCCGTGCATCTGCTCTGAAAGGGTCCCCAACGATGTTGCGTTATCCAGTCGGTGCAGCTTCCTTCCGTTGAGTATGGGCGTCGAGGGGTGGTCCAACGCGATCCTTGCCGCCCGCAGGGATGTCTTTGATCGCTCCCATCCTCATTCATCTCCGGGGTTTGAATCTTATGACATCTTTAAGGCGGCGCCCAAGCTTGAAGAGTACTACCTGAAGCTATTTGAAACGGTGAATTAATGAAAATCTGTATTTTAACGTGGCTCCATAACCAAAATTTCGGCACGTTGCTCCAGGCTTATGCTCTGCAGCAGTTCTTGAAGTCCGAGGGTCATGATGTTGTTGACGCCGACTATCTCCCCTGCGTCAAAGAAAAGCTACTGAACTGGGCGATCAACCGAAATTCCTTCGATTTGTTTGCCGGTAAAGCACATGAGCTGCTCAATCGTAAGAAGGAGCATGACGACTTCGGTTCCTCGACCGCTGATGTTTTCAATCGCTTTTTAAGCCAGAATATCGTTACTACTGAACGGATTACCGATACAGACGGACTGGTCGGCTTGCGGGGGAAATACGATGCGTACGTCTGTGGATCGGATCAGATTTGGTCGCCCTATCTTTTGAACAGGAATTTCTATTTCTCCTTTCTGAGCGACAGTGATAAGCGAATCGCGTATGCGCCCAGCTTCGGTGTTACGAACACCACAGAGAGGAAGAAGAGGATCATTGCTAATCTTCTTAAATCTTTCAGTTCCGTATCTGTTCGCGAAGATGCCGGTGCGGATTTTGTCGAATCACTCGGTCTTGAGCGTCCCTCACAGGTCGTGGACCCTGTCCTGCTTCTGTCGAAGGAGGACTGGGCCCCTCTCATTGACGGAAAATGTCCTGAGCCCGGTAAAATTGTCTGCTACTTTCTTGGGGATAGGCCGTTTTACAGGAAAGCGGTCGAATCGATTTCGAAGGAGCTCGGCTGCGAAGTTGTGACGCTTGTTGGTTCAGGTAAAAATGCAGTCGACGAGGAGCTTAATCCACGCTACGGGCTTGGTCCCGATGAATGGCTCGCGTATTTGGCGAGTGCGCGGTTCGTGCTGACCGATTCGTTGCACGGTACGCTATTCTCTCAAATCTTTCGCAAGGACTATTACTGCTTCAAGCGATTTGAGGAGACCGACAAACGCTCTCAGAATTCCCGAGTCGAGAGCCTCGCGAGGCTGTCGAACACTGAATATCGCCTACTCGATGGCTATGAAAGCCACATGCATGCTACTGAAATCGAGGGGTATGA
>DBEWII010000131.1:0-5138 GCA_048384935.1 Collinsella aerofaciens
GTCGCCAACCTTAACGTCGGAATCGACGCTCACGTACTCAAGACGCAGCGTGCCGTCAGCCTGACCCTGCAGCATGCCCTGGGCGCGCGTGTCCTGCACCATAGCGGACACGCCCGAGTTCTCATCGCCAATCAGGCGCACGGTGGACGTCTTGGCCGAGACCTCGATAATCTGGCCTATGACACCGGCAGAACTCGTCACAGGCATGTTGATGGTAAGACCGTCGGCAGAACCCTTATCGATGGTGACGGTCGAGGTCCAGGCATCGCCCGAAGCGCCGACGATACGAGCTGCGGTTGATTTGAGGTTGTAGGTCGACTGCAGGCCGACCAGCCCCTCCAGTCGCTCGGCGGTCTTTTGAGCCTCGGAGAGCTCGGCAACCTTAGAGGTCAGTTCCTCGTTTTGCTTCTTAAGCTCGTCAAGCGTGTCCTGCGACGCCGTAAGGTTAGAGAACACGTTACCGATCGCATTGAAGGGAGCCGCCACAGCCGAGCCCACAAAGCGCACCGGCGAGGTAATCGTCGTCACGCCCGAGCGCACGGCATGAATCGGTCCTGCCTCGCCCTCGCGGATGTAAAACGTGAGCAGCAACACCGAAATCAGGCTGAAAACAATCAACGGGCGCATACCCGTTGATTGTCGCTTGGTATTCAGATTTGTGGAGAAACCCGAAGATCGTGCCAAATGGAATCCACCTTTTGGAAATTAAGCATTGGTCTGGACGAAGCCGCCATCAAACGCATTGGCCTCGAGCACGCGGGCACAGCCGTTAACAACGTTATCGAGCGCCGTGGGGCTGACGTTGACCGAAACGCCGGTCTCATCGCGCAGGCGCACATCGAGACCGCGCAGCAGCGCGCCGCCACCGGTCAGCAAAATGCCATAGTACATAAGGTCCGAGGCAAGATCGGGAGGCGTAGCGTCGAGTGCGTCCTTGACGGCCTTGGCCATCTCGTCGAGCGGCTTGTTGAGTGCGCGACGAATCTCCTCGCTCTCGATGCGCACGGTCTTGGGCAGACCGGTGATCACGTCGCGGCCGTTGACCTCGACGTCGAGCTCATCCTTGAGCGGCACGGCGGAGCCGACCTTGATCTTGATGTCCTCTGCCGTACGCTCGCCGATGGCCAGGTTGTAGGCATCACGAACGTGCGTGAGGATGGCCTGATCGAACTCGTCGCCGGCAATACGGATGGACTGCGAGACGACGATGCCGCCCATAGCGATAACGGCAACCTCGGTGGTACCGCCACCGATGTCGATGACCATGGAGCCGGTGGGTTCCTCGACGGGCAGGTCGGCGCCGATGGCAGCCGCCATGGGCTCTTCGATCAGATAGGCCTGGCGGGCACCGGCCTGGATCGTGGCCTCAAAGACAGCGCGCTTCTCGACCGACGTGACACCGGAGGGAACGCAGACGACAACACGCGGACGCGGAGTCCACGGATAGCGCTTCTCGGACGCCTTGTCGATAAAGTAGCGAAGCATGGCCTCGGTAACATCAAAGTCGGCGATGACGCCGTCCTTCAGGGGACGAACGGCCACGATGTTGCCGGGCGTACGGCCGAGCATGCGCTTTGCCTCGATACCGACCGCCAAGATGCGCTCGTCGTTCTTGTCGATGGCGACAACAGAGGGCTCGCGAATGACGATGCCCTTGCCGCGCACGGAGACAAGCGTATTGGCGGTGCCGAGGTCGATGGCAAGATCGCCCGCATAGCTACCGAAGAACATATCCATCAAAGAAAACAACGCAACTCCTGATGTGTTGGATGATTGCTGGAAAACTACTAGCTCATCATACTAGCGCAAGCCCGGCGCCTCACTTGCGGTGAAGCGCCGGGCAAAGCTAAATCCCATAAGGTCACTACTGGTTGTCAGCAGCCGAGAAATCCATATCAAGCGAAGAAACGGCCCAGCCGATATGGTTGTCGGAGCGCACGAATTTGACGGTGTACTCCTGCTCGCCGCCCTTGGACAGCGATGCCTTCACCTTGGCGGTCGTCTCGGTCATGGACTGATCCATGCCCTCGACGGACACGGTGGCACCCTGCGGAATCGAGGAGATGATCATCGACTTAGCGTCCTCGGACAGGCTCGAGGCCAGGCAAGACTCGGCCTTTGCGGCGTCACCGTCGCCGGCAGCCTGGAACAGATCGGTAACGACAGACTCCTGAGACGGGAAGCCAAAGCCGCGCGTGTAGGCAAAGCCCAGACCGCCCGCGGCGATCAAAATAAGCAGAAGCAGAACGATGAAGACTTTAAGACCCGTATGGCGATGGCGACGACGGACCTTGGCCTGCTTACGATCCTGACGGTCCTGCTGGACCATCTCGGACTCGGACAGCGTAAAGAAGCCGGTGTCCGAGGGATCGGGCATAAACTGACCGGTCGCGCCCGTAGGATCGAGAGGATCGACGGCAGGAGCGTCCATCGCGGGCGCCGGAGCCGTGGCCATAGCCGTCTGGGCAGACAGCGCGGCAAGCGAATCGTGCACGCGGGCAAGCTCATCGGCCTGCTCGGAGGTGAGCTGGTAGATGCCATCGGCAGTAGCGGCGTTAAAGGCATCGAGTGCGTCGGAGGGGCGGCCGGCGGCAGAAAGCGCCTGACCCATGCCGGCGTTGAGCGCACGCGTGTCGTCGCGGGGGCCGGCAAAGTCGATAGCCGTGCGGTAAGTCTCCACGGCATCCGCCGGACGGCCGAGCTTAATGAAGCAACGACCGAGCTCGCCGAGCGCGGCGGCAGGAGCCGGATTGGCACCGTCGATGGCAGCCTGACGGAAGGCGGTTCCCGCGTTGGCATAGTCGCCCGACTGGAACAGCGCATTGCCCAGGCCCAGATAGGCCTTGAACGGCGTGGCATAGGAAGCATCCTGCGTAGCAGCAGAGAACGCCTGAGCGGCCGTCGTGTAGTCGCCCACGGCGGCAAGCGCCTTGCCGCGGTTGGTGAGCAGCGCGCCGCGCTTGCCGTAGGTGCCGTCGTTGAGGGCGGCGGCATAGGCCTCGGCGGCCTCGGCATACATGCCCAGGTGCATCAAGGCGTTGCCACGAAGGTGATCGGCCTCGCCCATAATCTCATCGGGAGTCTTTGCCGCCCCAAGCATCTGGGCTGCAGCGGAAAAATCACCCGCGCGGTAAGCGGCGCGGCCCTGTTGGATCAGCTGGCTATTCAAGGAAGTCCCCTTTACTCGTGAACGATCTCGACATGGACGATCTCGTCGCCGGCACGCAGCTGCGAAATCACATCGAGACCCTCGACCGTGGTACCAAAGACGGTGTAACCGGAATCGAGGTTATGCTGGGCACCCAGGCAGAAGTAGAACTGCGAACCCGCGGAATCGGGGTCCATGGAGCGTGCCATGGCAAGGGCGCCATCGACATGGCTGTTGCGCGGATTGGTGGCAAACTCGCCCTTGATGCAGTAGCCGGGGCCACCGGTACCGGGCATGCCGTCGGGGCCCTCAAGACCGGCGGCGACGTCGGCGCCGGACATGTCGCGGGTATTGGGGTCGCCACCTTGGATAACAAAACCGGGCACATAGCGATGGAACTTAAGGCCATCATAGAAACCCATCGTGGAAAGCTCGCAGAAGTTCGCGACATGAATGGGAGCGCCCTCGCCGTCAAACTTGACCTTTATGGTACCCTTCGACGTCTCGATTACGGCGCACTCGTCGCCGACAAGCTGATACTCGGGCGTGTAGAGCTCTTTCTTAAAACCAAACATGTGGTTCCTTCCTCGTGCGTTTAAAGCATATTTGTACGAATTGTAGCAATAAGCACGGGCTTACATCAATTGCGCACGTAGGTTATGCCGACTATGGCGAACTAATTTTAGGAACGCTGCTGCGGCTTCCAGGAACCCACATTGGCGTCGTACTGGTTCAGCGCGCTGTTGCCGCCCTGCGCGATGGGCGCCAGGATCTCGCTTTGGTGGGAACTCATCGACTCGCCATCGGGAATGGCCAGCGAGATATCCCAGCTCTGGCAGATCACGTCGACGCGCTCATACATCCACTCGGCAAGCTGCTTTAAGTGGGCGATGTCATCCGCATAGACCGTATCGTCCTGTACTTTCAGGTTGTTAAGCTCATCTTGCGTCTTTTTGATCTGATCACGCAGGGCGTAGGCACTCTGCGACAGCTCCTGACGGGTGGACAGCGGCGTTCGGAGATAGCCGTTGTTAAAGGAATCGATGACCTCGCCGATCTGATCCTCGTCAGCATAGGACACGATGGTCTGATACAGACCGTCGAGCCTGGTATAGAGCTGATCATCGGTGAGCACGGTTTCTTCCTGGACCACCTCGGCAGAATCGTCCTGCTTGGTATCGTCCTCAGTGGCCTCGCCCTTTTGACGCGTGGGGAAGGTCGTCTGCGCGGCCTGGCCAAACTGGTCGTAGAAGCCAGGCATGACACCCATAGGATCGGCCGTCACGAACCAATAGGCACCGCCGCAAACGACGGCAAGGACCGCGATGATAATGAGCGGCTTGGGGATATGACGCTTGTGCTTGTGATAGGCGTCCTCGTCGGGATGCACCTTGCGCTTGGGTTTTTGAGCATCGTCATGCAGGGAAACGGGCGTGGGAATATCGACCTTGGGGATACCGAAATCCTTATCGAAAGCTGGCAGCACGCAGGTCTCATTGGGGTCGGCGGCGTCCGAAAGCACCGCAGCGGCAGAGGCCGGCGCATGCGGCACCTCGGTATCGATCTGCTCTTGCGTTAGGCGCGGAAAGCCCGCCGTGCGGCCCGCTGCCAGGTCGGATGCGGCCGCGTCCTCGGAGAGGATACCCGGAGCGGGGCGTCCGCATTTGGGGCACGTGCGATCATGCGGAGAAAGACGGGCACCGCAGCCCTCACAGAACACGAACTCGGTGTGCTCCGGACCATCGCCCGGACCCACATAGGCGTTGCAGTAGGGGCAGAACGAGGCGCCGTCCTCGATAGTCTTAAGGCAATGCGGGCAGATCACGGCATCCTCTTTTCGAAGCAATTCAAACAATCGAGGTTAGAGCATAACATCGCTATGCTCCCACAGGCGCTCAGCATCAATTAAACATCGCAGTTCAATTTGGGACGGGGCTTTTTTTGCTTCCCTGGCCGGCAATCGACCAAAACGATCGCGCAGTCAGCCGGG
>DBEWII010000132.1:0-9217 GCA_048384935.1 Collinsella aerofaciens
AAAATATCGCTCATGCCCGAGGACGCGCCAGGAGGCAACACCGATTCGGGGCCGGACACACGGATCTACCTGCGCATTTACAAATTCGTAAACTTTTTTGAAAAAAGTGCTTGCACAGTTCTCGAATCATAGGTTATTATCTTCCTCGTTGAACGCGCGGGTCCAACAAAACGGACCGCGAATCAACAACATAGCATGTCGGAGTGGCGGAATTGGCAGACGCGCTAGCTTGAGGTGCTAGTGACCGCTTTTTGGTCATGCGGGTTCAAGTCCCGCCTCCGACACCATCGCATTTGAGAAGCCTCTTCGGAGGCTTTTTTGTTACCGACAGACGGTGGGGTCCACGATGGAAACGCTTGAACGCAACGAGTGGGCAGACGTTGCCCAACTAGTCGAGATCACGAGCGATGCTGTCATCATCTGTGAGCTCGACGGAACCATTCTGCATGTGAATAATCGCTTACTTGGTTTGATGTGCGAGGAACGCGCCGACGTCATCGGTGGAGATGTTAAAGACGTCCTGTACTCATCCGCTTTTGAACGTGCGACGGAACATCGTCTGCCATTTGAAACTGATGGCTCCGAGAACGAACTAATGCTCAAGCTGAGTGACGGCTCCTTTATCCCCGTCTTGGTTCGTGCGGGCTCCGTGACGCCTCCACGCATCTTTGGGCGCCGCGCGCCACGTGTCCTGGTGGCGCTCCATAGCATCGAAGAACAGTATTCTCACGACCGTCAACTCAAGCGTGCGTTATCGGAGCTTAGAGTGGCGAACAAGCGTCTCTCTGGCACGCTCTCGGTCATTATGAGCACTGTGGGCTCCGATGAGTTACCCAGCCTGCTTGATACTGTTTTGAACCAGCTTGTAGGAACGCTCGATGCTTCGGGTGCCGCTATCTATTTTTCTGAGAGCGGCGGTTTTAAACTTCGCGGTGTTTCCAAGGAGCTGTACGACAGCTACCTGCCTGAGTTTTTGCCGTATGGCGCTGGCATTCCGACGTATGTTCTTCGTGAGTCGCGTGCCTGTCGCTTGTCGATTCAACAGGACCTTGAGGGCGATAAGGCCGCCTCCGGTATGTTCATGGACTTGGACAATCGTTCTAAGCACCTGTTGCGCGTGCAGGATATGCCTCCGTACCGCAGCGAGATCTGTCTTCCCGTTTTTTACGGTACGCAGATCCTTGGCGTGCTGGAAGTTGGTTGGAAACGCCCCCAGGCACCGCTCGCCTATGACGTTAATGTACTCGAGGTCATTTGCGATTACTTGTCTATCCAACTGGTCGGCATGGCATCGAGTCTTCGCTCTCGTCGCACGGCCGAGCTTGGCCGCTCGCTCAATGTCTTACGTGATGAGTTGTTTACCTTTCTAGACGATTCCGTCGCGGCTACCCAGGCGGTATCGTCCGAGATCTGCAATATGCTCAACTGCCATTTTTGCCCTGTTGAGTATGACGCCAGTCTGGATTCCTACGTCATAGATTTTGAAGGCGGCAGTCGCGTTGCTTTGCCGGACGATCCCGAGAAGCTTTTCTTTTCCACGACGGCGCCAGCGGCACGTCTGGGGGCTGGCCCTGATGGCTTTGAGGCGTCTGTTTTGGGGGGTACGAGTGCCGAGGACCTTAAACACGTCCGTATAACTCGCGTTGACGAATCGATGCCTATGGGAGGCTGGCTTAGGGTGCATGGTCTGCCTTGTCAAGGTCTCTACGTCGACTCCGGCATCGAGGCGGGGCACCCGCGCTCTGAGGGCGATGGCAAGCACAGTAACGACGCGATTGTTCCTGCTTCTGTTGCGAAGAGCCCGACGACGCGCGCGCTGCTGCTTCGTGATGGTAGCCAAGAGCCGATTGATGACCTTGAATATGACTACTTGGTGCACTTGGCGCATGACTTTGAACTGATCTACGAAGGCGAATCTCAAAAGCGCGAGGAGCGCCATATCGCTCAGACGCTCCAGATCGGCATGAGAAATTCCCTGGGGGATGTTCCGGGTATCGCAACCGATTCGGTGTACCTGTCGGCCACGAATTCGGCGTTGGTCGGAGGCGATTTCTATACGCTCATTCGTCTTCCCGACGACTGCGCCGTCATGATTCTGGGTGATGTGTCTGGCAAAGGCATTGAGGCCGCATCGATGTCCGCGCTCGTCAAGACGGCCCTGACGGCATATGCCTGGGAGGGCGCTGGACCGGCCCGCATGGCACGCTCCCTTAACAGCATGCTCATGGGCTTTTCGAGGGTCGAGACGTTCGTGACGGCCTTTATCGCCAAGATTGACCTTAAAGCCGGACGCGCAACGTATTGTTCGGCGGGCCATCCTCCGACCATGGTCATCAGGCCAGAGTCGATGCCGCTGGGTGGCGGCGAGGCCCGTGGGGGAGAGGTTGAGCTGCTTGGATGCCAATCGGGCATAATCGGTGCCTTTGAGAGCATGGTGTACGAGACAGGCGTGTTTACGTTTGCCCCCGGCGACATGCTCTTCATGTATACGGATGGAACGATTGAGGCCCGCGACCGCACCGGAGCGTTCTTTGGCGAGCAGCGCTTGCGCGACCTTCTGCTCTCTGTCTCGGGTGAGGGCGTATCGGGCATTTGCGGCAAGGTCTTGGGCGAGCTTGACCGATTTACCGAATCGGCGCTGGACGATGACATTGCATTAGTGTCCCTTGAGTTTTTACGGGGTCGTTCATAGACGACGCTGGGCGGGCTGAATCCGTACGGTTGGGGAAACGAATGCATCGAGTGGGCTTTTTTGGGGAACCATGGTCGTATGAATGAGTGGAATGACATAGCGGTTTTGACGCCACCAGGCGATATCGACATCGCCACGGTGCCTGCGCTGCGTCGGCGGTTGGATGCTTTGATTGGCCGCGGCGTGCGTCGTGTCGTCATCAACTGTCAGGCTGTTAGCTTTATCGATTCTACGGGCTTGGCATTCCTGCTTACGCGCGCTCGTGAGCTTATGAGGCGAGAAGGCCTGCTTTCGCTCGTCAATGCATCAGGTGAAGTTGTTCGCTTTTTGGAGATTGCTCGTCTTGTCGATATCCTTCATGTCGTGGGGCCGGCACGGGAGTCAATTCCTGCCATTCCGGTGGGGGAGCTGCCTCGCTGGAGTAAGAGCGTTGAGGTCCGTCAGGGTATCGAGAATCTTCCATACTACCGACATCGCATCGCCGAACTCCTTGAATCGCTTCCGTTGCGCCGTGACGAGCGCTACGATGTCGCATTGGCGTCGGGGGAGGCGCTGGGTAATGCCTATGACCATGCGGGCGGTATCGGGTGCGTCCTGACGGTTCAGGCCTATGGCGATCGCGTTGTGGTTGAGGTGCTTGATCGAGGTGCCGGCTATTCTATCGATGAAACGAGCGAACCGGTCGCATCCGAGGAACGCGGCCGTGGCATCAAGCTTATGCGTATGCTCGTCGATAACGTGGAGGTTGCTCGTCGTACGGACGGCGCCGGCACGCGCGTGCAGATGGTGAAGCTGTTTAGCGGAGCGCTGGAATCGTGTGCCTAGCCAATCGCTTTAGCGCGTTTAGCTACTAAGAACATGCGGCAGACAAGTTTTTTGAAAAAAGTACTTGCGTCTTTTGGACAACTCGCGTAAATTAATAACCTGCAAGCGGACATGGCTCAGTTGGTAGAGCACAACCTTGCCAAGGTTGGGGTCGCGGGTTCGAGCCCCGTTGTCCGCTCCATTGCATTTCCGGACCGTTTAGGCGGTCCTTTTTCGGCGAAGTGGCCAAGTGGTAAGGCAGAGGCCTGCAAAGCCTTTACCCCCGGTTCGAATCCGGGCTTCGCCTCCAGGCAACATCCGGGCGCTCCGGCGCCCGTTTTGTTTTACATATGCGGACATGGCTCAGTTGGTCGAGTACAACCTTGCCAAGGTTGGGGTCGCGGGTTCGAGCCCCGTTGTCCGCTCCAACTATCTTACGCGGTTCTAACGAACCGCGTTTTTTGTTGACGCTGCGCGAGCCCCGGGCACCCCATCTTGCCCCTCAATCGTCGGTCGCGTACATAAAGTACGCTTCCCTCCTCTTTCGCGGCAACCTGGGGCACCCGGAGCCCGCTCGCTGTCGTGGCCGGGAAAGTGGGTCTTCCGTTCTTTTCACTAATCGGTCGATTCGTCCCAGGAGGCTTGAACCCGAGAGGGGGCGATCGTTTTGGGGCGTGGCTGTGGCGTTGTTTGTCGCGAATGTCCGCTTTGGGCGTATCATCGTGGGCATCTCGCATAACCTCGTTGCAAGGGAGATACGCCCCATGGCTACAGAAAAGTCTTCTTCGCGCTCATGGATGTCCGATGCCGCGATCTATCAGATCTACCCGCGCTCGTTTAAGGATTCGACTGGTTCGGGTCTGGGCGATATCGCGGGCATTACCCAGCAGATGGACTATCTTGAGCGACTGGGTATCGAGGCCATCTGGCTGAGCCCGTTTTACCCATCGCCTCTTGTCGATGGCGGCTATGATGTGGCGGACTACTGCGATGTCGACCCGCGTCTCGGCTCGCTTGACGACTTCGATGACATGATCGCTGCGGCTCACGCGCGCGGCATCAAGGTCATCGTCGACATCGTGCCCAACCATTCATCCAACCAGCACCCCTGGTTCAAAGCCGCTCTTGCCGCCGGCCCCGGATCGCCCGAACGCGCCCGTTATATCTTCCGCGATGGTCGCGGCGAGCATGGCGAGCTGCCTCCCATCAATTGGAATGCCAACTTTGGCGGCCCCGCATGGACGCGTGTTGCGGACGGTCAGTGGTATCTGCACATGTTTACGCCCGAGCAGCCGGACTTTGACTGGTCATGCCCTGAGGTTCACGCGCTCTTTTGCGACGTCCTGGCGTTTTGGAGCGATCGAGGCGTCGACGGCTTTCGCATTGATGTGGCGCAGGGTCTCGCCAAGGATCTCGACCGCGATGACCTCGACCGGTGGCATCTCGCCGAGGGCGATGACATGGTTGACGACGGCACCCATCCGCTGTGGGACCGCAATGAGGTCCACGAGATCTATCGCGAGTGGCGCCGCGTGTTCGACCGCTATAATCCGCCGCGCAGTGCCGTTGCCGAGGCGTGGGTGCTGCCCGAGCGCCAGTATCTCTACGCGCGTCCCAGCGAGCTTGGCCAGACATTCAACTTTGAGTTTGCCAAGGCCACTTGGACCTATGATGACATGCACACTGCAATCGAGAAGGGCTTGAAGGCAGCCGTCGAATCCGATTCCGCCTCGACCTGGGTACTCTCCAACCACGACGTGCCGCGCGTGGCGACACGCTATGCCCTGCCGCAAATCAAGGCGACGCGCTACCACCAGATTGCGCTCGACTGGCTCTTACGCGACGGGTTGTCTTATGACGAGGACCGTGAACTCGGCGAGCGCCGCGCGCGGGCGGCCCTTTTGCTTGAACTGGCGCTTCCGGGCTCGGCATACGTGTATCAGGGTGAGGAGCTCGGCCTTTTTGAGGTGGCTGATATCCCGTGGGCTGCACTCGAAGACCCTGCTGCGACCAATACGCACGGACCGAAGCGTGAGAAGGGGCGCGACGGCTGTCGTGTGCCCCTGCCGTGGGTGGCGGCGGACGATCCCGCGCAGGGCGGATCGTTTGGGTTTTCGCCGGCAGACGCCGATGCGGCGCCCCATCTGCCGCAGCCTGCATGGTTTTCCGATTATGCTGCCGATAGGGAAGAAGTGGACCCGACATCGATGCTTGCGCTCTATCGTGACGCCCTCTGGCTGCGGCGCAAGCTGCGCGGGTGCGCCAACGATCTTGCGTGGCTCGATCTTGACGGGCGCACCGGTCTTGCGGATGGTGCCGAGGGCGCTGAGGGCGGCGTCATCGCCTATCGCCGCGATAACGGCTGGGCGTGTGTGACGAACTTCGGTGCAGCACCCGTGGAGCTGCCGGCGGGCAGGGTCCTGCTCACCTCATCACCGCTTGCAGATGGCAGGCTCGCGCAGGACAGCTCTGCCTGGATCATGCTCGGTGAGATGTAGGGGCATCTCGCTGCGAGCCTGCGTTTGTTCGCGCCTTTCGTGACGACTGATGCCCTCGCGAGAGCGTCGCAAAACTTTTCAAAAAAAGTTCTTGCATAGGATGCGGGCATCACGTAAGATTAATCCTCGTAAGCGGACATGGCTCAGTTGGTAGAGCACAACCTTGCCAAGGTTGGGGTCGCGGGTTCGAGCCCCGTTGTCCGCTCCATTTGGGCGTTTAGCTCAGGGGGAGAGCGCTTCCCTGACACGGAAGAGGTCAGAAGTTCAAATCTTCTAACGCCCACCACATGTTCGCAGCTCAGAGGCTATGTCCTCTGGGCTGTTTTGTTTTGCTACCAAGCACGCCGTCAAATATGCCACCAAATATTGATCCAAGGTCCCCGTAGAGGTGCCGGCAGATTGCATACGTCCTGGCCGACCGTGACCGCAACATGTTGGTCAAGCATAATCTTTTGGATTCTTTTGGCGTGAGCGGCTTGGTTTTGGTAGGATTTGTCAGCGGCTTGACTAAGGGGGTTTTATAACTGCCATGCAGGTAGCCGTGTTGGTAACGTTTTACCGACTTCCCAAGAACCCCTCATTTTTAATGCGTCTGCAAAATGACTAATTGCTTTGACCTGCTGAAACACTATATGTTGTGTTTGACCTAAAAAAAGAATACAGGATATAGATGCCTCTTTGTCGTATGATAGATGGCGGACAGAGAACGAGAACCTTATTCGCCCCATTTGGATAGATCTTCGAGCCCCTTGATTGGCTGCGAGGATTGTCCGCATGAGGGCCTATGGTTATCGAGAACACAGATTGCGCGACGGCGCCGCAAGACAGGGGCAAGCCCTGCCGGGTATCGTTTGGCTCTGAAGCGCGATGAGGCTACGATGCGAAAGAGGCAAGAGGATGAAGATCATCAAGCGCAGCGGCACCGAGGTTGTCTTTGACATCGATAAGATCGTCAATGCCATCCGCGCCGCAAACTTGGAGGTCGAGGAGAGCTCTCGTCTTACCGACCGCCAGGTGGTTTACGCGGCACAAAACGTCGCCGAGGCATGCGAGAACGCGGGCCACACCGTGTCGGTCGAGGAGATCCAGGATTTGGTCGAGGACGAGATCATGCGCCTCGACTGCTACGAGGTCGCTCGCCATTACATCATCTATCGCTATGTTCAGAGCCTGAAGCGCCAGAAGAACACGACCGACGACAAGATTTTGTCGCTGATTGAGTGCAACAACGAAGAGGTTAAGCAGGAGAACTCCAACAAGAACCCGACCGTCAATTCCGTTCAGCGTGACTACATGGCCGGCGAGATTTCCAAGGACCTGACTCAGCGTGTGCTGCTGCCCCAAGAGATCGTGGATGCCCATAATGAGGGCTTGATCCATTTCCACGATTCGGATTACTTTGCCCAGCACATGCACAACTGCGATCTGGTGAACCTGGAGGACATGCTCCAGAACGGCACTGTTATTTCGGGCACGCTGATCGAGAAGCCGCACAGCTTCTCGACTGCCTGCAACATCGCGACGCAGATCATCGCTCAGGTTGCTTCCTCCCAGTACGGTGGCCAGTCGATTTCGTTGACCCATCTTGCCCCGTTCGTCGAGGTGAGCCGTCAAAAGATTCGCGGCGAGGTCGCCCGCGAGCTCGAGGAGCTCGGCGTCTCTGCGTCTGCCGAGAAGGTCCGTGAGGTCGTTGAGGACCGTCTGCGTGACGAGATCCGTCGCGGCGTCCAGACGATTCAGTATCAGGTCGTGACCCTTATGACCACCAATGGCCAGGCGCCGTTCGTGACGGTCTTTATGTATCTTAACGAGGCCCGTACGCCTCAGGAGAAGCACGACCTTGCCATGATCGTGGAGGAGACGCTTCGCCAGCGCTACGAGGGCGTTAAGAACGAGGCCGGCGTATGGATCACCCCGGCATTCCCCAAACTTATCTATGTACTCGAGGACGATAACGTTCACGAGGATTCCCCGTACTTCTACCTGACCCAGCTGGCTGCCAAGTGCACTGCCAAGCGTATGGTGCCCGATTACATCTCCGAGAAGAAGATGCGCGAGCTCAAGCTGTCTAAGGGCGAGACCGCCGGCAACGGCGATTGCTACACCTGCATGGGTTGCCGCAGTTTCCTGACGCCTGACCGTTCGGGCAACGGCTTTAACAATGTCGCCAACGCGCTGAACTACGACCCGGCCAAGCCTAAGTACTACGGTCGCTTTAACCAGGGCGTTGTGACCATCAACCTGCCCGATGTCGCACTGAGCTCGCATCAGGACATGGACAAGTTCTGGAAGATCTTCGACGAGCGCCTTGAGCTGTGCCACCGCGCCCTGCTGTGCCGTCATGAGCGTCTGATGGGTACGCTTTCGGATGCCGCACCGATTCTTTGGCAGTACGGTGCCCTCGCCCGCCTGAAGAAGGGCGAGACGATCGACAAGCTGCTCGTGGGCGGTTACTCCACCATTAGTCTGGGTTATGCCGGCCTGTATGAGTGCGTCAAGTACATGACGGGCCACAGCCACACCGAGAAGGAGGGCACGCCCTTTGCCATGGCCGTCATGCAGCGCATGAACGACAAATGTGCTGAGTGGAAAGCCGCGAGCGACATCGATTTCTCGCTGTACGGCACGCCGCTGGAGTCGACGACGTATAAGTTCGCCAAGTGCCTGCAGCGCCGTTTTGGCATTATCCCGGGCGTGACGGACAAGGGCTACATCACCAACAGCTACCACGTCCACGTGTCCGAGGAGATCGACGCATTCGACAAGCTCAAGTTCGAGGGTATGTTCCAGCAGCTTTCGCCGGGCGGTGCCATCTCCTACGTCGAGGTTCCCAACATGCAGGACAACCTCAAGGCCGTCATTCGCGTGATGCAGTACATCTACGACAACATCATGTACGCCGAGCTCAACACCAAGAGCGATTATTGCCAGGTGTGCGGTTACGACGGCGAGATCAAGATTGTCGAGGATGACGGCAAGCTGGTGTGGGAGTGCCCCAATTGCGGCAATCGTGACCAGGAGAAGATGAATGTCGCCCGTCGCACGTGCGGTTACATCGGTACCCAATTCTGGAACCAGGGCCGAACCGAGGAGATCCGCGACCGCGTGCTGCATCTCTAATAACCATCCCAGGCCGCCCCGTAGCGAGGCCCCGGACCTTTACTCGCTATTTCGGACAGTCCTGGCTCACGACGGAGGCGCCACTGGCGCCTCCTGTTCGTGC